>JBNKZD010000156.1:0-32297 GCA_050301235.1 Chitinispirillaceae bacterium
TTCAAAAAAAGGAGGTACGGTCATTTTCATACCGTTATTTTGCTGTAAAATCGGGAGTTTCAGCCAGTTTATTTAAAGATATTATCGAGGGGAGACGGCGCCTCAGCCTTGAAGTGATGCATAAATATTCTGCGGCTATGAATCTGACTCCCAAAGAAATCGATTATTTCAGCGCTGTAGTTCAATTTGTTAATAGTAAAACCACTAAAGATAAAAATTTTTACTTTACTGAAATGTTACGTCTGCGGGGTAGTTCTGCAATAAAACTGATCGATAAAGGTCAGTATGAGTTTTTTCGAAGCTGGTACCATAGTGCTTTACGAGAAATGGTAACCTTACCCGATTTTGTTGAAGATTATGAGCTGATTGCTAAAAGATGCATACCAAAAATCACTGCTGCACAGGCTAAAAAGTCAATTGAAATCATGCTGCACCTGGGAATCCTTCAACGCGATGAAAAGGGTGCGCTTAAGCCTTCCGAAACAGTGATCTCATCAGAATACGAATTGAAATCTTTAATCCTTCGAAATTTTCATACCGAAATGATCGATCTTGCTAAAGAAGCATTAGACCGTTTCGAACCCGGCGAGAGAGAGATCAGCTCACTTACACTTGGTGTTTCGCAAAAATGTTATGATAGAATTAAGGAACGCATCCGTACCTTCAAGCAAGAACTTTTAAATATGGTCATAGATGATACATCAAACTCTGAGATTGTCTGCCAGTGTAATTTCCAGTTGTTCCCTTTGGTTGAAAAAGCAATGCCGAAACTGGAGGCACACAATGATGAATAATTGTTATCGAAACAGCAAGGTTACTCAAGCTATAACGTTTTCGTTCATAAAAACGATTGCAGTAGTAATACTGCTTCTTTTGGGGTGTTCACCAAATGGTGACTTAACCGGAACCGGTTCACAAGCTGGTAACGGCCGAATTGCATGTATTATTTTCAATGAAGACGGTAGCCCAGCCGTTGGTGCATCAATTCGTTTACGATCCAGGGATTTTATCCCAGATCAGGATAGTAATTTTGTTGACACAGTCAGTCGAAATACAGTGACTGATAAAAACGGTGCATTTACTATTGATTCAGTTGACTCTGGCAGCTATTTTATAGAGATCAATGATGGTAATTCGCATGCTGTACTGCTCAGCTGCGAAATGACCAATGATGACACCATTCTAAAACTACCTGAAGCAACTCTTCTTCCAACGGGAACAATCAGGGGAACATTCAGTACGAAACCCGACGGATCCAAAGCGCTTTCCATACAGATTTACGGGTTGGAACGATCAGGTGTATATGACAGCAGCAGTGGGGAATTTTTTATAAAAGATGTTCCCGGAGGCAGATACACTATTCGCATACATGCGACTTCCGGCATATACAAGCCCATCGAAATTCAGAATGTAACCCTCTCACCTGATAATATAACCAATGTTGGCATCATCGATTTCATTCGTCAAAGTACATGGTCACATTCACAAAAGGTTTACATAAACACTACTTCGACAGGTGCTGATGTTGCCGCTACCGTTACCAATTTTCCACTTCTTTTACGGTTACGGCAGGAAAATTTTGTTTTCAGCAATGCAAGAACTGATGGAAGTGACATCAGATTTTCAAAGAGTAATGGGGCATCTCTCGGTTACGAAATCGAACGCTGGGATGCTGACAAGCAGGAAGCTGAAATCTGGGTAATGGTTGACACAGTATTCGGGAATAACAGTATCCAACATTTCATGATGTACTGGGGGAATCCTGATGCAACCGACAGTTCAAGCAGTACCTCCGTTTTTGATACATCAAAAGGCTTTACAGGCGTGTGGCATCTGGATGAAACCGACGGAAACGCGTATGATGCATCAAGCAACAATTTCAATGGTTTAGATTCAGGATGCACCACTACTACCGGAATGATTGGCAACGCACGCAAACTTACAAATAAAAGCCATGTAAAAATACCTGGCCTTCTCAATACTCCTTCAAATGTAACTCTGAGCGCATGGGCTCAATGTGATACATCTACTGGTTCTGGTCAGGAGATACTTTCAATGGGCGATGCGGTACTGATCCGCATGGATGACAACAGCGGATTGGGAACCATAGGAAGTTTCTTCTATGATTCCACAAACTACACCGCGACAAAGACAGGAATGTTTTATGCGAAAACCGGATGGCATCATATCGCATATACTATTGACATTAGAAACAGCATTCAAAAGCTTTTCATCGATGGAGTAGAATCAGCAACTACATCTGACAGCAGCACCATAAACTATAACGGCCTGGGAACCGATACCTACATCGGTAAACATGGAAACAGGAAGCAATCATTCTACTTCAATGGGCGGATCGATGAAGTTCGTGTCAATAATACTGCGGTTTCATCGGATTATATCAAGCTTTGCTTTATGAATCAGCGGGCCGATGATAAGCTGGTGAATTTTAAATGATTTTTTTATTCATTTACAATATTTTAAACTGATTACTTACATGAAATCATCTTAGTGACTTTAGGAATATCAAATGAATCAATAGCATTAACAGAATTTTGTGATAAAGAAATAGAAATACATTTTAGACAGAAAGACAATAAAGATCGCCGTTGATGGAAAGACGTGCCAGAAAAACAGACAAACAACAGCTCGAATTTCCAATAGTCAAAGCCCTGATAAAAATTCGAGCACCCCTTGTTTTCGCCATTTTCAATACTTCTTAACTACACGAACAACATGAAGTCCCGGAGCAACTCCAAACCTCTTTAAATCAATAACCTTTTCCGCTTTTGTATTTACGAGTAATTTGCCACTGCAATTATATACCAGAATCATATCATTCTTTCCAGCCCAGTGAGGTGTTGTTATTTTTCTCCCTATAATAGTGTAACACGCCATTCGCTCTGTCGCAGCCACCCTCGTTTTAGAGTTCGCTGTCTGAATACCAACAGTAAACCACTTATTTTCTGTCACAGTAATAGTTGCTGTCCCGCTCAAACCGGCACAGCTGGCCTGACAGGTGATTATACCTCTCTGGGAAGCCCTCGTTTTAACATAAAAAGCCATCTGACCACCCTCAAGAGCTGTTTTTGTTTCACCGATAAAATCCCCCGCCCCACTTGCAGAAAGGGTAATACTGTCGGCACGAAGATGCAGAATCTGGCCATGCTCATCGAGTAACGAAACGGTAACCTGTGTCATATCGCCGCCTTCGTAGATGACATTGGTGTCCGGCACTACTGCCAATTTCGTGGGAGTACCAGGATTTCTGACAATATGGGTCGCTTTCTGTATACCACCTATATAACCGATGGCTTTGAGCTCTCCTGGCTTGTAATAAACTTTAGTCCACAAAAAAATGGGGTGCGGAAGATTTTTGTAGTGTCTAATTTTAGTATTAACGAGTACCCCATCCTGGTATAATTCAACATCATCACAATTACTTACAACAAGGATATTCGGCAATGAAGCGGATGTCCAGTAGCTGCAGATATGTACCATCGGACCATAAATGACCGGATCCCTCTGTGATTGATAAAAGTACCCTGCAAGTTTTGGAAGGCGAAAAATACTTGATACTCCATGCGGAGAAACAAAACTCATTTTTCCTCTGCCGATTTCTCTATCGGTAGCGTTGCTGTGAGGAGAGTTATAATCAAATGCACACCACCCCACAAGTCCGGCCCACAACTTTGACGCGTACAATGAATCAAGTCCAAACCCGTGACCGTGATATTTCTCCATAATCTGGTTAACAAGTGTTGTATCATTGTCCCATACATGGGCCTGCTGAAGCAACGTGTGACCAGCAAATTCTGTTGTGATATATCTTGTAACGTTCGCAACAAATGGATTATTTCCGGGCGTAATGAAATTCTGAGTCCAAATGTCCTCATAAAAATACGCAGGATCTGTTCCTCTACCGAACCGAACACCATGGGTCAAACGCGTAGGGTCTAACGACCGGGCCTTCAAATTGGTGGACACATACCAATTATCATCCAAAGTCTCATTTACTCTGCATCCCCATGAGAGAATACATGGATGATTTCTGTCACGTATTATCATATCAACCAGTGCCTGCATCTCAATTGATCTCCACTCTGCACCACCGTCAAGTATCTGCCATCCGGGAATTTCTTCAAGAACCAGCAAGCCAATCTCATCACATCTGTCTAAAAAATCGGGCGACTGAGGATAATGTGATGCTCGCACAATGTTACACCCCAACTCATATTTCAGGATATCTGCGTCTTTTCGTTGTAACCTTTTTGGAGCAGCACGCCCAATATAGGGGTACGTTTCATGACGGTTGAGACCTCTAAGCTTTATTGCCTGACCATTGAGATAACACTGTCCGTCATTTTTATCCAATGTTATCGAACGGATACCCATTCGTGTTCTATACTCATCAATACAACCTGATTCATCCTGCAACTGTATATAAACATTATAGAGATTGGGACTATCGATGCTCCACAAGTGGGGACTTGAAATCGTACTTGTTGTTTGACTGACAGTTAATGTCCCGTTTGCAGGCAAAGTTACCTGTGAAGATGCTTTCGCCACAATGGTATTAGCGCCATCCACAATATTTGTAATAATTGTACATTTCTTTTGAACACCATAACGGTTAATAACATTCGTCTTTGCAATAACTGCAGGATTCAATGGTAGATTTTTTGAGGGGTTCTCCGTAGAAACAAAAGCCCACTCAATATAGAGTGGATCTGCAACGATCAAGTTTACCGGGCGAACAATCCCACCGAAAATCAAAAAGTCAATCGCTGACGTACCATTATACACTTTGCCTTCCGGGGGAATTTCTCTATGATACTTTGAATCGACTTTTACTGCTATGACATTATCCTGACCGGTTTTGACCTTATCGGTTATGTCTATAGTAAATGGTGTGTAGCCGCCTTTGTGAGTACCAACACTTGCCCCGTTCACATATACAGTTGCAACAACTGAAACCCCCTGAAATTCAATCAGAAATTTTCTGCCATTAAGCGCAGCAGGTGGTGTGAAATGCTTCCGATACCACGTAATGATTCTATATGAAGCGGTATCCAGAAATGCGTGTTTAGTAATAACATTCGAGTGAGGAATGCATACCTTACTCCAGGCAGCATCATTATACGACGTTCCACTGGAAAAAGATGAATTATCGGATTTATTGAAAAGCCATCCGGTATCAAGATTTATTGTGATTCTATTTGAATTCGATCCCTGGTATGTTTCTGAATGGAGTATACCGGCCCCGAACGAAAGTAGTAACAAACAGCTGAATACAATCCAGTCCAACATTAGGCCTCACTTGCACTACATGACAAATAAAGACAATGACGAATGTGAAACCATTATTCAATTACATTCATTTCTGTTTTTCAGAAGTATTGTCAATACGAACAACATGAAGTCCCGGAGCAACTCCAAACCGCTTTAAATCAATAATCTTTTCTGCTTTTGTATTCACCAGCAATTTGCCACTGCAGTCATACACCAGAACATTATCGTTCTTTCCAGCCCAGTGAGGTGTTGTAATTTTTGACCCTACAATAGTGTAACTCACATTCCGCTTTGTAATAGCAACCCGACTGGAAGATAGTGCAGTTGTATTTCCAACCGTAAATCCCTTATCTTCAATAACTGTTATTGAAGCAGTTCCGCTTAAACCCGCACAACTGGCCTGACAGGTAATCGTACCTTTCTGAGATGCCCTGGTTTTAACATAAAAAGCCATCTGACCACCTTCAAGTGCTGTTTTTGATTCACCTATGAAATCTCCAGCCCCACTGGCTGAAAGTGTTATACTATCAGCACGAAGATGTAAAATCTGACCATGCTCGTCGAGTAAAGAAACGGTAACCTGTGTCATGTCGCCATTTTCGTAGATTACATTGGTGTCCGGCACTACAGACAATTTCGTGGGAGTACCAGGATTTCTGACAATATGAGTCGCCTTCTGGATTCCACCAATATAACCGATTGCCTTGAGTTCCCCTGGTTTGTAATTAACTTTAGTCCACAGAAAACAAGGGTGTGGGAGATTTGGATACACTTTATTTTTTGTAGTGACTTGCACCCCGTCCTGATACAATTCAACATCATCACAATTGCTTACCACCAGAATATTCGACAGCGAATTGGGTGTCCAGTAACTGCAGATATGTACCATCGGACCATACAGCGCCGGATCTCTCTGTGATTGGTAAAAATATGCTGCAAGTTTCGGAAGACGGAAAATACTTGATACTCCATGAGGAGAAACAAAACTCATATATCCTCTGCCAATCTCACTGTTGGAAGCGTTTCTGTGTGGGGAGTAATAATCAAAAGCGCACCACCCTATCAATCCGGCCCATTTATTATTCCCATACATTGCATCAAGCCCATACCCATGACCATGACTATTCTCCATGATCTGATTAACAAGAATTTGATCATCATCCCAGGAATGAGCCTGCTGCAGCACCGTGTGGCCGGCAAACTCCGTTGTGATGTAAGGTATAGGATCCGTAGTTGCAGGTAGCTTAAAGTTACGGGTCCAGATATCCTCAAAAAAATAATTCTGATTCTCTCCACTACTGAAACGCACGCCATGTGTCAACCGCGTCGGATCGAGCGCTTTAGCTGAATCATTTGTTAATTGATACCATTCATCATCCTGGGTCTCGTTTGCCCTGGTCCCCCATGACAGAATACACGGGTGATTTCTGTCACGCATTACCATATCAACCAGCGTCTGCATCTCAATTGTTCTCCATTCAGAGCCCTTATCGAGATACTGCCATCCGGGAATCTCCTCAAGTACCAGCAAGCCAATTTCATCACACCTGCCCAGAAAATCCGGTGACTGAGGATAATGTGATGCCCGCACTATATTACACCCCAGCTCATACTTTAAAATATCAGCATCTTTCCTCTGAAGTCTTTTCGAAGCAGCTCGGCCAATATAAGGATATGTCTCATGCCGGTTAAGCCCCCTGAGCTTTATTGCCTGACCATTAAGATAACACAGCCCGTCATTTTTATTAAACGTTAAAGATCGGACACCCATTCGTGTTTTATACTCATCAATAAAACCAGATTCATCCTGCAACTGAACAACTACATTGTATAAATTCGGACTATCGATGCTCCACAACCGGGGATTGGAAATCGCACTGGTCGTTTGACTGACTGTCAAAGTCCCGTTGGCAGGTAATGTAACCTGTGTCGAAGCTTTTGCCACAATCGTATTAGTACCATCAATAATATTGGTAATTACCGTACACTTTTTCTGCATACCATAACGGTTGACAATATTAGTTTTTGCCAGAACAGCAGGATTGGAGGGAGCTGTTTGCGATGGATTTTGAGTTGAAATGAATGTCCAGTCGATGTACATCGGGTCGGTTACGATCAACGTTACAGGTCGTACAATTCCACCAAAAACTATAAAATCCATATTGGGTTTACTGGCACATTCCGGAGGGATTTCTGTATGTTTTTTTGAATCTACCTTTACAGCAATAACGTTATCCTGACCTGTTTTAACCTTCTCAGTAATATCTATTGTAAATGGAGTATAGGCACCTTTGTGTGTACCCACACTTGACCCGTTAACATATACTGATGCAACAATTGAAACGCCCTGAAACTCAAGCAGAAACCTCTTACCGTTTAATGATGATGGTGGTGTAAAATGTCTGCGATACCAGGTAATAATTCTGTATGATGCTGTATCCAGAAATGCGTGCTTTGTAAAAACATTGGGGTAAGGAATACAGATCTTACTCCAGGAGGCATCATTGAACGATGTTCCACCTGAAAATGATGCATTATCGGATTTATTGAACAGCCATCCGGTATCAAGAGTTGTTGTAATCCTGTTTGAATTCAATACCTGAAATGTTTCTGAACGCAGTATGCCAACACCAAACGAAAGTATAACCAGACATCCGAACATCATCCTGTTCAACATTTACACCTCATTTGCCATATATGCAGAATAAAGATACCGGCGAATACAAAGACATTACTCGTATACATTCAAATTCCGTCCTCCGGAATATTCTGGAATATCCTGTTCTTAATCAGGAACCAGAAGAAATTTTGGTGAATAATGCAATTACCATCAACGCCTACCTGTATAATATAACCAAAAACAGATTGAATCAACAGACTTAAACATGAATAATTACTTTAATATTGTTAAAATAATCTCCCTTTCGCTCATCGCCTCACCTCCTCAGTCCCCCTCTCTATAAGAAAATGTAGAGGGGGAAGAAAAAAATTGCAGTTTCAGACCCCCTTTCTCCACGAGTGGAGAGAGGGCTGGGTGGTCGCTGAGCCTCTCGAATGTGGAGAGAGGCGATTGCGAATTTTGCGTAACTGAAGTCATTGGTCAATAATTCAACCAACATCAAACAATTATATACCCTTACACTTCTTAATGATCTTTGATAATAATTGGGTATTCTATAACGTATCCCCTATAAATATCTTAACCGCTGGCGTCAAATGTAATTGAAGCTGGTATCGTATCCTTTTATATTCAGGACAGCACCAGATTAACCGCTGAATTAAAGATGAATCTTAAGAGAAAATTCATATACACCTTCCAAGGGGAATTGCTATGTCAACACAAAAAGTTACATCAGTGGGCCTCGGACCCCTTTTTGCACTGTTTTTTATCAGCAGTTCATTTTCAGCAGAATGGGATAAAAGCCCTGATATTTTTCAGGTCAACCGTTTGACTCCCCGCGCAGTCTCGATGCCGTACAATACGATCGCTGAAGCGAAAGCGGGGAACCGGAGAAGCTCCCCTCGATACCAAAGCTTAAGCGGTTCATGGAAGTTTTACTATGTCGAAAACCCTGCATCACGACATGCAACATTTTTCCAGGACAATTTCGATGCGTCGTCATGGAAAGATATCACCGTCCCCGGATCCTGGCAGACACAAGGGTATGATCATGCCATTTATACAAATACCATCTATCCATGGACAGGAAAAGAGCAACCATCACCTCCTCAGGCACCCACAGTTTACAACCCTGTCGGGCACTATCGGAGAGACTTCACATTACCCGATGGGTGGCAGACAGGAAAAGTATACCTTCACTTTGAAGGTGTTGAATCTGCGTTTTATGTCTGGGTAAATGGACAGTATGTGGGGTATGGTGAAGATTCTTTTACTGATGATGAATTTGATATTACCGATAAAATCAGAACCGGAAAAAATAATATCTCTGTGCAGGTATTCCGATGGTGTGATGGGAGCTGGCTTGAGGATCAGGATTTCATCCGGTTAAGCGGCATATTCCGTGATGTATATATTTTGTCTACCCCCAAAGTTCACATACAGGATTTTCAGATTGATGCAGGGCTGAGTTCAAACTATACCGATGGTGATCTGAAAACCTCGGTATGGGTAAGAAATTTAAGTGGAGCAGCAGTCAGCGGATATTCGGTTGATTTGAGTCTTTTTAACAGTGATGGTGCCGAGGTTTTTTCTTCGGTTAAACAAATTTTTTCATCAATTGCAAATGAAGCTGAAGGGAAAGTTGATTTTCAAAAAGCAGTAGCGGGCCCGTTACTCTGGTCTGCGGAAAAGCCAAACCTTTATACACTGGTCCTTGCTTTAAAAGATGATGGAGGCCAGATCCTCGAGACCCGGAGTGCCCGTATTGGCTTTAGAAAAGTTGAGCTAAAAAAAGACTCGGGTAATCGAACTGTCTTATACATCAATAATAAACCGGTTAAATTTAAAGGTGTTAACCGTCATGAAATGGATCCGGATTTTGGAAGAGTGATCTCTCTTGATAGAATGATCGAGGATATTACTATCATGAAGCGTAACAATATCAATGCGGTCCGTACATCACACTACCCCAATGATCCACGCTGGTACGACCTGTGTGATGAATATGGATTATATATCATCGATGAAACCAATGTTGAATCACATGGTGTTAATGGGGTATTACCTAAAAGTGATGATTCATGGAGGGCCAACTGCGTTGACAGATTAACAAACATGATTGCGCGGGATAAAAATCATCCCTGTGTTGTTATCTGGTCTCTTGGCAATGAAGCTGGTTTTGGAAATGTGTTTACTTCAATGCGCGATAAAGCTCACACCCTGGACGCTACCCGTCCGGTGCATTATGAAGGTGATAATTCAAATGCAGATATCAATAGTAACATGTATCCTTCAGTTAACACAGTACATGGTTATTCCGACAACAGTAAACCATACGTTCTCTGCGAGTACTCACATGCCATGGGTAACAGTGTTGGTAACCACTTCAAGTATGTCGATGCATTTTATGCAAATCCCCGCTCCTGCGGTGGCTTTATATGGGACTTTGTTGATCAGGGATTGCGACGGGGAACTACCGACTTTTTCAACTTCGGAGGGTTATGGGGTGATAACCCGAACGAAGGCAACTTCTGCGTAAACGGGATTATCGACCCGGATCGTAAGCCGCAACCTGAAATTGAAGAGGTCAGGTACCAGTATCGGAATATTATTGTTAAAGGTGAAGATCTGCTCAGTGGAAAAGTTTCGATTGAGAACCGGTTTCTTTTTACAAATATCAACGAATACAGTGCGGAGTGGGAACTGAAGACTGCTAACGCGACACTTCAGAAAGGCGTTCTTACATCAGATAAAATTGACATTCCACCATTGAGCAGTAAAAGTGTTACCATACCATTCACCGCTCCCGAATTTACACCTGGCTATGAATATTTTCTTAATTTAAAATTTACCCTTAAAACAAAACAATCCTGGGCGGATGCCGGATACAGTGTGTCTAACGAACAACTGGCTATACCTTTTGCAGTTCCGAAAGTCCCCAGAGTTGCAGTTTCGACTCTTCCTGAACTCTCAGCAAATGAAACCAGTACCCAGGTCGTTTTTACTGCAAAAGATCTATCAATAACATTTGATAAAAATAGCGGGACAATTACCAACTATACCTATAAAGGTACGCAGCTGATCAAAAGTGGTCCGGTTCCGAATTTCTGGCGTGCTCCGACAGATAACGACCGGGGAAATGGACTTCAGAACAGATGTTCGGAGTGGCGATATGCGGGCCGTGACCGGGCTCTCACACAATGTACAGTTTCCAGCATCTCCAGCCGGGAGAAAAAAATCACAGTGAAATACAATCTCTCCAAAGCTGGAAACTCCTCGATGGAAATGATCTGGACATTCTATGGCAGTGGTGATGTTATTGTCGAATACACCGTAACCCCTGATGGATCCCAGGATGAACTCCCTGTTGTCGGGACGATACTCTCGATACCTGCAGCATTTTCAAAATTAAGCTGGTATGGCAGAGGCTGGGCAGAAAATTATTGTGATAGAAACCAGGGAAGTCAGGTGGGGGAATATGAGGGAACCGTTGATCAGATGTACATACCGTATTCAGTACCACAGTCAACAGGTCAACGTACCAACGTACGATGGGCTTGCCTGCACAATGAATCCGGGACTGGACTAATGGCAGTCGGCTCACCACTGATGGAAATTAACACATTGTGGTATACCCCTGAGCAGATGACCCAAAAAAAATATCCGTGGGACCTTGTAAAGGATAGCGATATCTCATTCAGGATAGATCTGCGTGAAATGGGTCTTGGGGGTGATAACAGCTGGGGAGCCCGGACACATTCTGAGTTTGTAAATGACTCAAAAAAAACGTATAAACATGCATTCAGGCTAACTCCTGTTGATAATCAGAAGGGAAGTTTCAGAAGTATTGCCTTACAGGGATTTAAAAATATTGCAACATCGCAGGACAGTTCTGAACTTGTTGCAATCCATAAAAAAACAGTGCCAACTGTCAGCAATTCGATTATCATACCAAAACTTGGTACATTCAATATTGACAATTCACAAAACATTGAAACAGTCAGGTTCACAAACCTTGTTGGTCAAAAAATTCTCGAACTGCCACTAAAATCAGTTAAAAATGATGTTTATACCCTTCCACAAGGATTTTATATTATTAATTTCATCGGGAATCACGTTCATACATCTAATGCTTTTAAGGTACTTGTGAAGTAACCTGCGTTATGCCCCCGTAGGGCTGGCATCTTATGCAACCGAATGGTTATCAGTGCTTCTTTCATCAATAACCCTTGCTACTCATCTTAAACTGTTGCCTGTTCAGGCTACAGTTTTTGTTTTTTCGTTTTCAAAATCATTCATATTTTTTGGTATATTATCACTCAGATGTTTAAAATCACTTTTCACTATTAGTATAATTGAATTGCAAGGTGTTCAGGATTTTGTGAACACTTTTTATATTGCTCTGCAAATGTTGCCAGAAATATTAGTATATTATCACACAAAATGCCTGAATACTACTTATAAAAAGTGGGATTAAAATTAAAAGGGTTCCGGATTTTGTGAACACTTTTTTATTCATCCTTTTTATTATAAGCGTTTATAGGTTTCTTCAGTATTATATTCTGACCAGGGTATATTATATAACATATGTTGCCAGATATATTTGATCATAATTACAATCAACCATAATATTCGTTTCGAAAGCCAATAATACAACAATGCTAAATCACGATAAATGAATAAAAATGATAATTTAAGCATTTAAATAAAGGAGTTCTACTTGAAAACAGGTATATCGTCTACGGTTAAACTTTCAATAGTTGTTACAGCAATTGTACTCTCAGCTGTTTACTCGTTCTCACAAAACCTTCCCACAGCTAAGTCTCTGGCAGTTGAAATGGGAATGGCCTGGAATTTAGGAAATACGATGGAAGCTCCTGGAAGCCCGACTGCCTGGGGTAATCCTGTTCCGAATCAGCAATTTTTCGATTCAGTAAAAGCTGCCGGCTTTAACACCGTGCGTATTCCATGCGCATGGGATACCGGGCATGCGAATCATACAACAAACGAAATACATCCGACATGGATGGCGCAGGTAAAACAGGTTGTCGATTACTGTATTAAAGACAGTCTCTTTGTAGTTCTTAATATTCATTGGGATGGTGGATGGTTAGAAAACAAAATTGACTCAGCAGTGAGTTTTCCCGCTATCCGCGAAAAAATCAGTCAAAAGCAGGGTGCTTACTGGAGACAGATCGCAACGGCCTTTCGCGACTACGACCGGCATCTCTTATTTGCCAGTGCAAACGAACCAAATGTAAAAGTTGATGGTGCAATGGAAGTGCTGACTTCCTTTCACCAGATATTTATCGACTCCGTCCGTTCAACAGGTGGTAACAATGCATCACGTACTCTTGTGATTCAGGGTCCAAACACATCAGCTGAAGAAACCTTTAAAAAAATGACTACACTGCCTGTTGATAAAATTGCTGACCATCTCATGGTGGAGGTTCATTATTATCCTTTCCAGTTCAGCCTGATGGATAAAGACGAAACTTGGGGTAAAATGTTTTACTACTGGGGGAAGCAGTATCATTCAACAACAGATACCGATCGAAACCCAACCTGGGGAGAGGAATCCTATACCGATTCTGTTTTTAATCTGATGAAAACACAATTTGTCGATAAAAACATACCTGTACTTCTTGGTGAATTTGGTGCCATAAAACGCATGTCGTTGACAGGAGAAAGTTTTAACAGGCACATATTATCACGTCGCTATTTTTATGAATATGTAGCTTCATCATCAAAAGAACACGGAATTATTCCCATCGCCTGGGATGCGGGTGGTAAAGGCGATAAAACAATGACCATTTTCGACCGTGCGACAGGATCAATTTATGACCTTGGTCTTCTTAATGCCATGCGGCATGGATGGGGCATGTCAAAATTGCCGGGTGATACATCCCTGCCAATAATCATCACAGGTGATAACTCCATGAAGATTCTCTATTCTGCCAAGGACTCTTCATATGGTCAGGTAGCTTTGCCTCTTGTTAAATCCGACATATCTAGTTACGATTCGATTGTTGTAAGAGCTTATGTAAATGGTGAAACCGCATATGATTCAGCCGGTGTTTCCAAATACGGTTCTCTATCTTTAACTCTTGTAACCATGTCGAAGAGCTGGACCTGGAGAGATGCATCAATAGGGACATTGGCAATGGATAGCTGGAACAATTACACTATTCCGATTGGTACCGATACAACTGTTGAAGGTACGCTTGTACCGGCTGATCCTGCAAAAATTGATTTCTTCGCAATTCAGGCTTATTCAAAAGGGTACCGTGGTACAATCTATGTTGATTGGATTGTATTCAAATCAAAAACCGGCACAAGTGACACTGCTTACAATTTCAATCAATCTGCCCCAAAAGCAGGTAAAGGGAACGTTGAAAAAGTTTCATTGATTTCAACAAGTCAGGTTGAATCTGATATTGAATGGAAAACCGCAACAAAAAAATATCCCTATGCATTATCTGTCGGAGGCTGTATATCTGCTTTAAAATACGGAACTATCCGCACAGCTTCTGTGAATGGGAAGATTATGGTTTCATTTTCATCGCCTGACAAAGGTGCTGCAGAAGTAACCTTAAGAGATCTTCTGGGAAAGACTATTCTATTGCAAAAGAGAACAATGGCAGCTGGATTGAATCTCCTGAATCTTCAACCAAATTACCATGGAGTTATGATCCTGCAGATTAATCAGGGGAATCAGCGATTTTTGGGTAAAGTTGTTTACCGGTAATTTAAGGTTGTTTTCCATGAAAATTCGATTATTATTGACATGCAGTTTTTTATGAAACTTGACCATCACAAATTCATCATAGTACTTCTTGCACTCTTTAATGGAGTGCAAGGCGCTTTTACTATATACCTTCTCGATCCCTGGGTGAAAGATCCTGCCAGGGATAGTTCATGTACATACATTCAATCCGGTGAACCAGGCTGGTATCCCGGTTCGCTTATGACCAATGACTATGGAGACTGGTTGATGTATACATTCAGGAGTGCATCAACAACATCCAATGACCGCATTGAATTCATGAATGTCATACCATCTTTAAATGATCAGTATGACAAAAAAGTATACTATCGGGGTGGATCATCACAGATTTTAATTAAAGATATTTTTGCTGGTCATGAAAATGCAACTGAGGTATGGATTACCGTTACCGATACGACCAAACCGCTACAGATTCAGTTCGTATCACCACCGTGTAAAGTTATCAGGTTTTTTAAGCCGTGGGACTTTGGCGGGGCGTATATCGAGATAAAAGGTGCGGGCAGCTTCCGGATGAGAGGTCTGGGAGATTATTGCGGATGGCTTACCAACAAATATGAAAATGTCTCAAAGAATATCTCTGTGCGGTTTATGAACAGTGTTGACAGCTTATATTATGGTGCAAAAGGACCCGGTGATGCCGGCTATATCGACTTAAGCACAATCTTTGCAGAAAGCGATACAGCATGGATTCTGGGAAACGCTGACGGTCCACCTGACCTGAGTTATATTTTTCCCGGTAAGCTTGGAGATTGCAGTTCACTCCGGCTTGCATCAAAACTTCGGGATATTGACACAGCTCATCCGGGATTCAATAAGGACGTTTGTCACAGCTGGGTCGGCCAGGGAATATGGGCCGGACTTGTGAAAAACCGCCTCGGTCCTGATGGTAAACCGGTACTTAATGACACTGTTCAATGTCTTCAAAAAATTGACTGGTTCGATGCTGAACATTTCTCAAATGGTTATACAAATGAAAAGTGCTACAATCTGGTTCTTCACAAAAATGATGAAGGGCTCTATGAATATGATACAAATGAGTTCTTTCCTCTCGATTCATTTAAATATCTGGACAACAACAATACAATTCCAAATCCCAATAACAATCTGGGAAATAGTACGAGTGGCCATAATATTTCATTCTCGATGGAAACCGGAGCTGAATTCGAGTACAGAAAGGGGCAGAAATTTTATTTCCGCGGTGATGATGACGTATGGGTGTATATTGACAGTCAGTTAGTTGTTGATCTCGGAGGGATACATGCTCCCGCTGAAGGAGGTGTTGATTTAGATACACTGGGACTTACACCGGGGAAAACCTACTCATTCAAACTGTTCTTCTGCGAGCGTAACTGCTGCGGTTCAAGTTTCCGGATGGTTACCTCTCTTAATCTGCGAACTTCGAGTAAGCTTTACCATACGGATACGACACTTGCACCAGGAACAGTCCGGTACTCTGTTTTTGAAAAAGTAACCCAGGATAATATGGCTTGTGATGCATCATCTACAATTATAGACACTGTTAAAGCCACAGTCAATTTCTATATTCAGGGACCATCAATCACTAACCCGGTAAAGCTCCCCACGGGTGTCTCTTATGGAGGTATCAACGTTCAATCCGATTTCACCGGAGTCCTTATCGATGAACCATCGATTACCGGTCTGGCGGTTGGTGAATACACTATCCATTATATTTCAACTAAAGATAATTCGATGGATGGGATTATTAAATTTACCGTTGTTCCAAGACCGAGAATTACAAATCCCGTAAAAACAGCTGCCTTTTTTTCTGATAATGGAAAGGGATCCGTCGACAGAGTTGAAATATTTTTTACCGACACATTAAAAGTGCTTCCCGACTCGCTTCACCTGATGTGGCCATCACTGCTCGACCGTAAATTGATCACCACAGGAATCACTCTTGATCTCCTTAACAAGAAACATATCTCCGTCAAATTATCAGCTCCTTTTCCTGAAGGTATTACGACGTACAGTGGAAGTGCTCAACTTGGAAAATGTTTTTTTCACGATTCATCCTTTACTGCCAACCCCGTTTTGACTGTACCCTTTACAGTCGCCGACAGTGTTGGACCACTCATTAAAAGCGCTGTTCTTGTTGAGCGCATTGAACCTGGCAATGATACCATTCTTCTTACATTAAGTGAAGCGATTAAAGACACATCACTTGCTGGAAATACACTTCTGCTCATCAGAAACGGAAATAAGATTCCACTACCTGTCTTACATTCGTATTACAAAGGAGATACGATAGTCTTTATTTCCGCAAATCAGAATGATAATTCCCCCAGGGTATCCGACAGTATCGCCTTGAACTCTTCAGGCCCGGTTGCTGATGAGTATAGTAACAGAGCACATCCGGACAACCGACCTGTACCTTTCATTGTAAGAAAAACCCCGGGAAAACTGATCAAAGCATTCTATTCTGATAGTGATGCTGACGGATTCGTAGATCGTGCAATATTACGATTTAATAAAGAGATTGTGTTATCGGAAATTAAGGTCTCGTTCCAATGGGTTAACGGATTGAAAACAGCAGACCTCGTTCTTTCCCGCTATAAGTTCGGAAGAGACAATACAGAGCTTATCATTGATCTCTCAGGTGCTTTTTCCCAAAAAACAATTATTACTTCCGGGGAAATGATTACGCAGGTGGAATTTTCAGGCAGACCAGAAAAACAGACTTTTCAGGTAGCAGACAGCGCTGCTCCGGTGCTTACATCAGTCAAACTTATCCCGGGAGCACAATCAGAAGCATTAAAAGCCCCAGATAAACTTAACTGTACGTTCTCTGAAGAGGTTACGGCTATCAACTGCAACAATCCCTTCCAGTTACTTACAAAAGACAACGAACAAAATATTCCCTATGAATTAACACTCACCACTCCGGTTAAAACTACTGGTATGTGGACTTTCACTGTAGATGCAATCAAGGGAGTAGAATTCCCCCAGGAAGGTGATTCTGTCTGGATTAATCGTGGATGTGGCATTTCTGATCTTTTGTTAAACAAGCAAACGAATCCAAATAATCACCGGGTACTGCTTGCTTTTGATACCATTCCATTTACGTATGAGTTAAAAGCAGGTCCCAACCCGATTCACACTTCAGAATCGTACAGTACAATTACTATAAAAATTGAACCCTCACTAAAACTCAGACAATATGTTAATTACGGTGTTGAAATGTTAATTTTCGATAATCTTGGGAATATCATTAACACGCAAACCATCGAAAGCCAAAAGTCTCCAACTGTTGCAGTCTCCCTGAGCTGGAATGGACGAAACAAAAACGGACGCATTGTCGGTTGCGGTACCTATCTTGCAGTCGTAAAAATTCACAACCATCGGGGAAATACTGAAAAGGTCCAAACAGTAAAAATTGGCGTTGTTCGCTGAATACAAAACTAAATGTAACTCAAATTAACATTTAAATCTCTCACTATCTTCACTCGAAAGTATTTGTTCTCTATTTGTAACGAAACAGGAAATACAACTTTGTCATCAAAACTGTTGTCTGTTCAGGCTACAGTTTTTAATGCAAAGTGATTTAATTATCCACTTTTTTTCGTATATTATATTACTAATAAAATTTGTTTGAAAGACGTTGTTTATTAAATATAAATAGTAACAATTCTACATTCTGCGATTTTTTGGATCTGCATTATCTTAAAAACTTTATCTGCAGGTACTTTTATGAAATTATCTTTAGAATTCAAATACGTGTATTTGTTTTTTCTACACATTGTGACTATCCTGACATTTTCAAACGCAAAAATTTTTACTCTTGAACTTGATGGAAGTAAAAAGCTTGCTGACATACCCCATTTCTGGAGTGAATGTGTCGGCACAGGTACCATGGAGTATTACCTTAAACCTGAATGGCAGGTCGCAGCAAAAATTGGTGCTAAAGAAGCTGGATTCAAGTATGTGCGTGGTCATGGAATTTTTGTAATACCGAATTCAATTCGACGTATTCAGGCCAGGGTGGATATGTTTCGGCTGCCAACTGTGTAAGTATGGATTCACACAAAAATGCACCATTTGTTACAAAAATAGTCAAACTGGCAATCAGTGATTTCACAGGCGGGCAATATGTTCTTCCCGATATTCTTTCGTACTGGACAATATCAGATTGTTTTGATGAAAGCGGTAACAATAACGGCAACTCCTATATTGAATGGGCCAATAAAATTCCCTTCGGACAGGTCTTCGGGCTTATCAATTATCAGGGTGTGCGAAAAGCCACATTCAGTGCCTACAATATGTTGCACATGATGGGAACTACAAACCTTTCACTTACCGGTGGTTCGGGTGAAAGTGACGGTGTCGATGCGTTTGCAACAGTAAATAAAGATTCAACAGAAGTTTCCGTACTGATTTATAATTACTATGCAAATCTAAAAGGTTCCGGAGTAAATGACACTGCAAAGCTGCAACTATCCGAATTGCCATTCCCAACAGGGCAAAATTTTTCAATACAACATTACCGTATTGATTCTACGCACACCAATCCTTATCAGGTCTGGGTAAATCAGGAACTTTTTTCAAAGCCTACAAAAGCACCTCTATCCGTTTCGGTTTATAGTGCAAATGGGCAACTTTTGAGAAGTTTTACGTCTTATGAACAATCTGTCAACATCGGTACAGGACTCCCAAATGGGATGTACCTGATTTTAATTCAAGCGCCGGAAATTAAAGTTTCATAAAAGATGTTTGTTAACAGGTAAAGGAATATCATGTTCAATTCCTCCTATGATAATTTTTTTAGTGATTATGAATATAAAAGGCACTCAACATTTCAACATATACCTCTATAACGATTACAGGAACCTTCTGAAAGATTACTACACGTTTCAAAAAAAAGAGGTTCGATCATTCTCATACCGTTATTTCGCAATGAAATCCGGTGTGACAGCCAGTTTATTCAAAGATATTATTGAAGGAAGACGTCGCCTGAGTCTTAAAGTAATGCATAAATATGCAACTGCAATGAACCTTACCTCCAAAGAAATTGAATATTTCAGTGCTGTTGTTCAATTTGTTAACAGTAAGACTACAATAGATAAAAAATTTTATTTTACAATTATGTTGCGTTTGTGCGAATGTGTCATCATTAAATCAATCGATAAAGGACAATATGTTTTTTTTAAGAACTGGTATAATAACGCATTAAGAGAATTAGTCACATTACCGAATTTCATAGAAGATTATGAATGGATAGCAAAATACTGCATCCCCAAAATCACTGCGGCACAGGCAAAAAAATCTATTGAAATTATGCTAAGTCTGGGATTATTGCGACGTATTGAGAAGGGTGTCCTGAAACCATCAGATGCAGTTATCTCTTCAGAATACGAATTTAAATCCTTAACGCTAAAAAATTATCATGCTGAAATGATTGACCTAGCCAAAGGAGCCCTGGACCGTTTCGAACCCGAAGAAAGAGAGATCAGTTCACTTACAATTGGAGTTTCACAAAAATGCTATGGCCGAATAAAAGAACGCATTCACAGCTTCAAACATGAACTATTAAATATGATAATAAATGACAGCTCAAAAGCTGAAATTGTCTGTCAGTGTAATTTCCAATTATTCCCACTGGTGGAAAAATCAAAGCCCGAAACTGGAGGATCCATCCATTTTTGACATGAGTGCTACAAATTAATTTGAAAGCCCCAACATCCTGATGTTAAGGCTTTCAAATCTGGTGGTCAAGGGCCCTTAACCACCTCTATACCAGCAGAGATCTATTATCTGATAACAGAAACGGTTTTTATTTTTCTCAAACCTTTTGAAGCAAACTCCACCAAATACTGGCCAGTTGCCATAGCACCAGACTCAAACTCCATGATTGTTGAACCTGGGATGCACTGGTTACCGTATAATGTGCGTACAAGTCACTTAAAAACTGGAACAACTGGATTGATTAATCATTTACAAAAAATTACGCAAAAGGCGCAACAGCTACAGCAACCGCTGAATCTCCTGGACATGAAGCAGATAAGATCATTGATAACAAGAGACACATCGATTCGCTGGTGGAAAGATCGTTGTATCGTCTGAAACCGGTTCATTTGTCAGAAGAGTCCGGGTTTTATCGGATATTTTAAAAACCTGAATCGAAAAGACACCCGACTGGGGTATTTTAAAACAGTAATTACCATGCGTGTCGGTTGTTTTACTCTGAAACTCAACAAATTCCCATACCATATTATCGCTGACAGGAGCCGCTGTTTTGAATTTCAGGAAATACTGGGTATTACCTTTACTCGCAATAAAGTGTCAAATGAATGGCTGTACTGTTTTTTAGAACAAAACTTTGAAAAATTCAACATCAATGCGTCATAATTGATCATTTTTTATCTATATTACTTTTGTGGATAGGATAGTAAAATCAATAAACACGTTGAAAAGTTGTAAAATTTCAATGTACGGTAATGTTTAATAACGAAGGGAATCAGCTGGTATGCGTAATTTCTATTCTCTTGTCCTTGTAATCCTTATTACTACAGCCTGCACTTTCAGTCAGGTAACCTACTCTGATGGATGGACCGAACGAAAAGGCGGCGGCCCCTGGGGCGATCTGCTTCATACATCAACAACTACGAATGCTACCGCAACGATTAAAGATACGGGTACTGAAGTTTTTGTTATTCACAGAACTGGTACCCAGAATGGAATATTCCAGGTGGTTGTCGATGGAGATCCTGCTACAACAAAAGAGATCGATACCTATTCGCCAGCTGAACTCTGGAACAGAAAAACAGTTGTTGCCTCAAACCTTTCAAACGGACCTCACACCATAGTGGTCACTGTAACCGGAAAGAAAAATCCAAGTGCCAGTGCAGCATCGGTTCAAATCATTGACAAGTGGACCTTAGGCAGAGGTATGTGGTCTCCCGAAAAAGCATGGACATGGTATAAAAGTAAACCATGGATCGTCGGCTGGAACTATACACCTACTACCTGTGTTAATGCAACCGAATGGTGGCAGGATGAAAAGAAAGTTTCTGATAGTACTATCCACAGAGAGTTGAAACTTGGACAGCAACTCGGTTACAACTCCGTAATAGTTTACCTGCAGTATCTGGTCTGGCTTAAAGACTCCGCTTACTGTAAGGAACGTTTCAGTAAATTTCTTGCACTCGCCGATCAACACAACATGACAGTAACTCCGACCTTTTTCGACGATGTCAATTTTATCTGCAGTGGTGATGACTGCGGTAATTCACACCTGGGCGACCAGGGGGAACCCAATGCAGGAAAATTGATGTCTCAATGGGGAGCAAGCCCAGGCCCGAAATATGTCCTTGATGCCAACCAGCGGCCAAATTTTAAACGATATGTTCAGGACTTTATTAAAACATTCGGGCAGGATAAAAGAATTCTAATGTGGAATATGTATAATGAACCAAGTAATTCCGGTATTGGATCACGAACCTATCCACTTGTTGAACTTGCTTTTGTCTGGGCCCGTGAAATCGGCTGTTCACAACCGCTTACTGTTTCAGACTGGACTGCCCAGAACAATGCATGGCCTTACAATCTATCGGATATCTGTTCATTTCACGGATATATGAACAATGGGAGTTTAGTAAATCTTATAAATAAATTAAGAGCTACTCAGCGACCAATCATCTGTACTGAATGGCTTGCCCGAGGCAACCCCGGAACTAACATTCTGATTGATTTGCCTATGTTTAAACGCCTTGGCGTGGGAGCTATCCAATGGTCACTTATCAATGGTCGCATGCACTGCGAACGTTCATGGTCCAATTTCGGCAGTTATAATAATCCATGGTTTCATGATGTACTCTATAATGACGGTAAACCTTATAAAGCTGAAGAGGTATTTGCAATCTATAAAAATTTATCGCATAAAACTATCAATTGGGCACCCGGAAAGACTGACGGGTCAATTACCGTGAAAAGAGGCTGTACCGATCCTCGTTATTCCCAGTACGATTCGATGGCTACTGAGGATGATGGGTCCTGCAAAACACTGCTTCCTCAAAACATTCCCGGTTGTATGGATAAAAATTCGAAAAACTATTGCCCATTTGCAACACAAAATGATCCTGCAATGTGCAATGCTGTAGATGTTGTTGTACCTCCCCGAGTGGAATTGCAAAAACAGGCTGCGCTGCAAAGGTATTGCTTCGTTGGCCAGAATCGTATCCAGATTTTAGAACATAGTGCCACACGCATTGAACTGTATAATACAATTGGTCAGATGGTCTGGAATAAAACTGTTGAGGGACCGTGTATCGTTGACATTGGCAATTCATTAAGAAGTGGCATCTATTGCACTCGTTTTTCAACCAAAACAGGAAATGTCACCACCATTCCAATGTTCAGGGTCCAATAATAGTATTTTTAGTGAAGTTATTGCTGAAACGTTTCGAACTGATCCTCCTCCCCCTTTTTGTCGCAGGGTCAGTTTGGAAACGTTATTTCTTTACTTCACTTTTTTCTTTTTTTACAGGAAATAGTGGTTTATTATTTAACTTCAACTGGTGGAAGTATACTGCTGAACCCAAAGTTGGTGTTGTGAAACAAGATGTGGAAGCCTCAACGGAAACAGTCCACTCAGCATAACCTTCTCTTCAGGAACACCGACTTCGCGACTGGACTTTTACAACATGTCACACCGGGTATTTTAAATGTCTCGATTTTTGATATTACCGGCCGCCTGGTCAGCAGACAGTCCAAAAGAAATTGACACGACCACATTCGAACTGACGATACCCTTTGATCGTTTGTCCGTAAGACCTAGTACATACCTTGTAAGGATAGCTGTGAATAACTGGACTTTAACGAATTCAGTAGTTCTACCTTAAATAGTCCCCTTTCACCTATAACGGAAATCAACGAGGTGCCAGGTATGCTCACTGCGTCCAGCGGGACAGTTTCTTCGAGACCTTTAGTCAGGAATTTCCAGACTGTGGGGGATGCGTTTACGTTTTCAGTCATGAAAATGCCGTTACCGGAGGTAACGAAGGCGCAGTTGGTATTGAAGGGGTCAAATTCGAGACTCCCTGCCCAATGGATGGCATTGCCATCTATCCAGGGAACGCCATTGACATCCCTGCGGATAGTCTGACTGGTCCAGCTGGAGCCTCCATTGGTACTCTGCAAAATCTGGTCTCCCCAACCCCCGTCCTGGCTTGCATAAGTGTTGACAGTAGAGACAAGAAGGCGATCAGGGTTGGCAAGATCCACAGTTATACCCCCATAGGCTCCGGCAGACTCCAGTGTCCATGCGGCCCTGCTCCGTTACCATATGTTATGTGAAGCATGCCGTTTGACCCCAGAACTGCCCTTTGGGGCATCAGGTTAGAGGGGCTTCCCGAAAGCGCAGTCCAGCTATTGCCGCCGTCGCTGCATACATAGAAGTTATCTCCCGTACGACAAACGCCGATATAGATTTTTTGGGTGGCGGAGCCGGCATTCCCCGATAACTTGTCGAGAACAACGAAGCTGATCCCGTTTTCATTTGGAGTGGTGGTAACGTTCAGGGAAGAGATCCTAATCCAGGTTGAACCTTGGTCGGTGCTTTTAAAGAGTCCGTTGCTTCTGGTTCCACAGTAGAGAATGTTACCGTTGTTGGGATCCACAACCAGTTTCTCGCCTGTCTGTCTGCCCATGCTGTTTCCGTGAGCTTTATATTGATTTGTCACTTCGATGGTGGTGAAGTTCTGACCGTAGTTACCCGATCGATGAATGGCGGTCTTGCCTCCGTTAAAGTAAGAGATTCCCACAAGCATATAGAGCCGGTTGGGAGCGTTGGGGTCGATAGCCAATGCTTCAACACCCAAAAAGCCTATCTGGTCAGTATACTCCTGTTTACAATATATCTGCGCACTACTGCGATTATATGTTGTTCCCCAGAAGTCCACGAAAAATTGTATCACGCTCCGGGTACACCTGCATTGGGGAACATTATGCAGGTTATTGGCTGATATTGATTGTATATTACAATAAAAGTAAATGAAAAAGACAGCAATTTAAATCACATTAAATAAACGTTTGTGGAGGCCTGTAAGTATGGAAACAAAATACGGTGTGTATAACATAAAACCATTGAAACTCTGTTTGGTGATTTTTGTTGCGGCTATTGGCATGAATGTTTACGGGTGGTCCGTTTCGGGTACAGTCAGAAATACATCAGGTGCTGCACTATCGGGGGTTTCCGTAACTGTAAAGGATTCGGCTCGCTATTACACGACTACTGATGGCAATGGTTTCTTCAGACTTGAAACTCCTTCAGCGGTAATGAATGTATCGTTTACAGGAGCTAAGGCCTATTCCTTACAGGTTGTTCATGGTGAATTGCGGGTCAGGTGTCCACATGACGGTTCGCTGGAGCTTACAATGATAGATTGTTCAGGTCGCACAATCTGGTGCCGGAATGTTGTTCCGGTAAAAGGAGTTGCCTGTGCAAAAATTCCTCCCGGATTAGCCAAGAGTAAACTATTCCTGCGGATTAAGCACGCTGATGGCGTAGAATATCATTCACTGGGTTCATCCCAGGGGTGCAGCATCCATGCAGAGTCATCGCAAAAAACTGGCAGTGTAGCTGCGGTTTACCCAACCCTTATCTTTAAAAAATCTGATTATCGTGATACGAGTTTTATTATGACCGCAGAGAATATGTCTAACCTTACGGTGCATATGGCATCAGCTGCCCAGGTCTGCCAGTTACCTGCCACTGTACGATGGCAATCTTCGGGAATACTGGTTTCTCCCAAACCCGACAATGATCACCGGATAGCTTCTGTTAAAGACCCGACTATCCAGAAGTTTAATGGTAAGTATCTATTGTATGCCACTGTCTATAATACTGATTCCGTAAACGGTTCTTCCTTTGGTTGGAGCATGCAGTTCATCCAGTTTAACGATTTTTCTCAGGCCGCTGCAGCTACCCCGACCTTCATGGACCGAGTTTCGGGCTTTAGCGGTTATAAGTGTGCGCCTGAACTGGTCTTCTTTGAACCACAGAATCGCTGGTATTTGATTTGGCAGCAGCAGGATCCTGCCTACTCCACCACCACAACTCCTGACAAGCCTAATTCATGGTCTGCCCCTAAACCATTCTTCCAGCGTGGCATACCAAAACCTGCAGACTGGGGTGATAAGAGCTTTGGCTATCTGGACTACTGGCCCATTTGTGATGCAAACAATGCTTATCTATTCTTTACAGGTGATGACGGTAATGTTTTTCGCATTAAGACATCACTGGCAAACTTTCCCAACGAATTCGGTCCGCCGGTCGTGGCGAAAGCTCTGGATAAAAATATTACTTTTGAAGGCAGCTCCCATTATAAGATCAAGGGAACAGCCAACACATACCTGCACGTGGTCGAAGGAATGGGCTCAACGGGACGCTATTTCAGCGCCTGGACTTCCAATGGTATTGAAGGAGCATGGCAGGACTATAAAGTCGGCCAGAACGATCCTTTCATGCGCACCAGTAATGTTACCTATGCGCCCGGTGCAACTGACTGGACAAATGACATCAGTCATGGAGAGTTTGTACGCGAAAATCCCAGCATGATTCAGGAGTTAGACCTTTGTGATTTGAGGTTCCTCTATCAGGGATTGGATCCTGCCAAAGCCAAAGGCGATTATGGATTGCTGCCATACCGTCTTGGGTTGCTTACGCTTCAAAGATAGTTAGGGACTGAGCAGAAATAACTTGAACATCTTCGCTGGTCTTTTCGTAAAATTCCTGCGTTGCGATCCTCGGAACATCCAGTCTACATGGATGTCCACTGCGGTAGCACCTTGGACTTTTACGAAAATCCTGCGCACCGATTTGTTCAACTTATTCCTGCACAATCCCTTTATTAGGGTTAGCTGATGGCCCTGATCCGTTTCAGGGCCGATCGGATCACAAAAATCAATACTCAAAACGGTGGCAATATAGTGAGTCGATTGTATATTATTTTGTAGGAGGAGTCGATTAGAGATGCATTTGTCCGTCTGATACCCTCAGGGCAGAATCCGCTTGAGGAAGGTGCTGTAATTCTGCGGGATACCACCGGGCCTGATGGCAGTTTCAGCATTAGTGTTGACGCATCCCTCATAAACCATCGTTATTTCAATCTCCTTATATCCGGCTCCGGCAAAGCTCGCTTCGCAGATTCGATCGATATCGTTTCCGCCTGGATGTAAAACTTCATCCATTAGTGCTGAAGGACCCGGGCGTGCTTCGGGGCCGTATATCACTTGAAAATAGAAGCGAGTCCGATTCCGTCGCAATCGTTCTTTCAGGGACTGATATGAGTATAATAACCGTTTCGGACAGTTTTGCCTTCACTGATGTAGCTAAGGACGATACACGATTCATGTATTTACAACCAAAAAAGGTTACGACAATTTTGAAACCTATGTGATAGTAAACTCCGGGAGCATCGATACACTTCCGGAAAAGATCATAATCAAGGCTTCTGAGATTAAGCTCCAGGATTACTCTCCTCAGCAACTGGAGGGCCAGGTTGGGAGGTCGCCCGGGATTCGGTGGAGGTAATTCAGTTCATAACCTCTGGTTTACCGGGAGATACCGTGAATTCCAGCTTGATGAAATTACTCTCATCGGTGTGGAACCAAAGGATCTCAATTCACTGCGGTAGATGCCTGAAGCATAATGCGCCCGGTTGATGGCGCCATTAGCTCGCATTTTGTTTTTCAACCAAATATCGGTAATATTGAAACTACACCCTTTTTACAACAGTTCTCTTCCAGCCGTAATAGCTGTTACCTATAAGGTAAATTCCTGAACGCAAGCCGGAAGTATTCCATTATGCTGTTATACCGTAGTTACAGTCATCACTTTGTGATAAATATTCATAAACCATAATCATTCTGCTGTAAACTGCCAGTTCATATTTTCATCAGGATTGCTGGCCGGAGTAAGTCGCAAAATAAATATCCCGGACGGTAATCCTCGCAGAGTTATTGATTCGCCACCTTTTACATCATTTTCGACAACAAATGTACCTTGCTTAAATAATTTCCCCGCAGTATTGAAAATTTTGAAAGTATACTTATCCGGTAGCATTTCATTAAACTGTATAGATGAATTACTGATTGTCGGATGCATCTCCCTGGCAATCTCTCTTCTGAGCAATTTAACATCTGTAATATTCTTTGTGATTGTGAGTGCTTTATCCATAAATTCGATCAGGTAGGATCCATCAGGTCGTTTTGAAATCTGCTTATTATTTTGATAAACGAAAAATGCAGTTCCAAAAGTTGCCTGATCGAGTTTTATAATCAGGGGAACACTTCTTGGCATTTTGGGATGTGGTGATGTCCATGATACATTCCAGCCTGTTGCATTGCTTACCGCTTTTACAGTATCCATTGTGAATTTTGCTCTCCAGTAAGCAGCAACATTCTGATATGTTTCAACCCATAAACTGTCCTTTATCGCTCTATCGAACATAGCAGTGACGACACTGACATCTACACTCAACCAGTCACCGCCCACACCATGGTTGAGCGTAACATACCATGAACTATTCTTTGCTGCATCATCAATACCGGTTAACACCGGGTCACCGGATTGAGTTTCTGATGTCATAGCTACCCAGTTAGATGGTTTTGAACCCCATTTAAAGTGTGCATCACCTCCACATGTACGTGCAATGATATTTTCCTGATCAGCAATAGCATTGATCTGAGTATTTATTGCACAATTAGGATATGCTAATGTAACACATTGAATTGATGTGTCCAGCGCCCGCAAAGCTTTCGCCTCATCTACAATTTCTTTAGTAATGCTATCCTGGTTGGAAATTGTAGTTAGATTTGGATGAGTACAGGTGTGATTTCCTATCTCATTTCCATCGCGCGCAGCCTGAATCCATGCAGTCTTGTCGGAAGTGGGAACGCCAACTAAAAAGAATGTCGCATGAATATTACGGGATTTCAGCGCAGGAATTACATTGGTTAACTGTGAATGACACCCGTCATCAAAGGTAAAACTAACCGCACCTCTATATCCATGCCACGGAACTGTTGTTACCGGTGCTGCTGTGATTTCAATAGATAACGCGATTGCAATAATTAATAAGTAGGACAGTAGGTTTCTTTTAAACCACATAGTTCTTCCTTGTTAAAATGATAAATTCAGCTTTCCCTTATTAGGTAATTAAAAAAATTAAATATCCTGAAAGTACAGGACATTTTAATTTTGGGACTATACCCTTTTTACAACAGCTCTCTTCCAGCCGTAATAGCTGTTACCTATAAGGTAAATTCCGGAGCGCAAACCGGACGTATTCCACTTAACAATATGATTTTTATTGGTAATCAATTTTGATACAAAGCGTCCCTGAATATCAGTGATTTCAAGATCGACTGAGTTGTCATTTGACAAAACTTCTATCTCAAACGTGCCATTCCATGAATCCACAAGTTTGATTGTAATTGGAGATTTGCATGGGTAATTATGATTTTGCACATTTATTGTCTGATTTAAGGTGTCCCTGCCAATTTTACGCATAATGACACTTATAAGTGTGTCGGCTAGCCACGAGGAATTCAGCTAATCGTCGATCAATCCTTCCAAAAGCGATCTCCTCAACAAGGGAAACAACTTTATTCATTCGTAAAGATATATGGTATCTATTATAAAATCGCGAAGTACCCGGTCTGCATCGATCCAGGCTCGAAAATAGGATACCGGAAAGATCACTGCTTCAGTGAATGATTCTGCCTTTGCATGTGCAGGCAATGTTTTTCGGCTGAACATGCATGAAGTAGACAGAATACAAAACTGTCCGGGGCCGACACGATAAAGTACAATTGTTCTGCCATTATCCCCGATTTTATAAACTGCGACAGAGCCCATGCCGATCAACGCAATTGACAAGCATGAGTCGCCCTCGCTAAAATAAGGGGAATCATTTTCAAGTGAGACAACTTTGCCAGTGTCAAGCATTGCCTCCCTGACTGATGGGGTTAAACGGAAAAAAAACTGTAGTTGTTGAGTATTTCGTCAATAGTCATGAATCCTCTTTGGACAGGAGTTTCAGGTTCAATCCAGAAAAAACTTTTTTGTAAAAAAATACTCCAATCTCATCACAATTAGCAACAACACTGCATAAATACCTGTCCTAATTTGATAATTCTCCAAATGGATTAAACCGAAGATTTAAATATTCATAAGGTAATTGTTACTTTTTCTGCATAATCTCTGATCAAGTAAAATATATTTTTATGAGTTTAATATAATGATTGCTGTAGATGACATACAAATGATGTTGATGAAAAGAGCGGCACACACTCACGCATTCCTCTTGCAGAACTTATACAGGAGGGGTGCGATACGCATTACCTGTGCGAGAAAGGCAAAACGGACCTTGTCGGGCACGGCATCGACTGGAGCCGTGTCGAGAGGCTTCCATTGCTTACAGAACAATGTAGTAAAACCGAAAGAATTTTCGCTCTATGTATACAAAGTATCCGGCGAATTACCATCATCATAATCCAATAATCCTGTTAACGGTTCTTTTTCTTAATGCTTGAGTTACTGAATGGAAAGCATCACATAAAATTGTCATTTTTACGAAAGGTAAAAAGAAGGTGGAAAATGGAGGCTAAACAATCTTGAGAACCTGAACTGAAGTTCAGGCCACACGGTTAATTCTCTAATTGTACAAAAGGCTGTTAGGGGCACCCGTGCGGATGTGTCGATAAAAATCTTAAACTTTTTATGCTGTTGTCCTGTATATTATCAGTATCATCTCGATACATTGTTATTAAAAATTGATATTTCAACAATTTTAAGCAATACTATCGAGGCCACCATCACATAGTCACATTCTGAATTTTTTAAACTTGTATCACAACACATTTAAGTGAGTTTTTTTTATGGGTATTAATCGACGTGATTTTTTACAGGTATCGGGCGCAAGCGCTGCTTTAGTAATCGCTGGATCATCCATGATAAAAAACAGTGCTTTTGCAGCTGAGGCAGTAAGTCAGAAAACCAGTGATATCTCTTTTGTTGGTTCTTCATCCAGTGGCACCAGAAAAAAGATGATCCTCGATGTTCTTGAACCCTGGCGTGAAAAAGTTGCTGATGGAATCAAAGGTAAAACTATTATTATAAAACCAAATGTTATCTCCAGTACCTATGCTCTTACCAGCACTCAAGTAGATGCAGTCAGGGGTACAGTTGAATTTTTACGCTCTATTACAGCTCAACCGATTATTATTGCGGAATCTGCAGGGGGAGGGGTACTTTCCGGTTTTAAAAATTACGGTTACAATAGCCTCGCTACCGAATTCAAAGATGTAACTCTGGTTGACCTTGACAAAACGACTCTATTTGCAAAAAAAACACTGCATATCTGGAAACCGGATCTTTCATCAACAAGCAGTATTAACATACATGGAATATTTGCAGATCCGAAATATTATGTGATCTCGGTGTGTCGCCCCAAAACACATAATTGCATGGTTATCACTGGCGTTTGTAAAAACATCCTTATGGGAGCACCACAGGTCAGCAACAAGCAGATGATGCATGGAGGAAACGGCTGGTCCAGTGGTACAAACAAGGGTGAGGATAAATGTCTGGCATATAATATGTATCAACTTGGAAACATCATCTACCCGAGTGGTGCAGTTGCACTATCTATACTTGATGCATGGGAGGGAATGGAGGGTAATGGTCCGATCAGCGGAACAAGCATTATGCAATACTGCGCAGTTGCCGGAACCGATTCGCTTGCAGTTGACCGTTTATGCAGTAAACTGATGGGATTTACCGATACTGCGACTGAACCAATGAACAAGAATAACCCAAGTTACACCGATGCACGTGCGCTGTGGTGGCTTTCCAATGCAGGAATAGGCAATTATGATCTTAATAGAATCAATTTTACTCTTGGTTCATTAACAGAAGTAGGCAAGTATGTTAAGAAATATAAACTTTCTGATCTCTACACAGGGAATACCTCATATCAAACGAACTGGACTGGTGGAGCACCATCCACAATTCTTGACAAACCTGTAACTGCTGTACATAATGATCATTTTTTGAATCCGAAACCGTTTCTTTTTCCACAGATTAATAATAGTGCCGGGCATCAGATAAAAATCAACTTCACCCTTCCTGTCGGATTTGAGATTACCATGAGTATTTTTAATCTTGAAGGAGTGGAGATTCGAAATCTTGGAAAAGAATATCTTAACGCTGGAACATATTCGATCGAATGGAACCGTCGTGATAACCATGGATCGTACGTCCCGGCTGGCAGTTATATCATAAAAATGGGTTTTAATGCTCGATATATATCCGATCGATTATCACTTGTTTAGTACTTGTTTTTGATTTTAATACCAATTTGACACACAGGTTTTGAGACGCCCTGCACCAGAATCGTTTCCTGAGCTACTTTTATTCCAGCCGTTTGGCCAATTATGGTCTTCACAATGTAAAGTGCTGAAACTTGGCAGTAATCAAAATAGTACCGCCAATAGAGAATCGTGTGCAAGAGTGACGGATCTTCCGGAAAGATATACTTCGCTACTTCCGAATAAAAAGAAAGAGATAATAGTATACTG
>JBNKZD010000157.1:0-71250 GCA_050301235.1 Chitinispirillaceae bacterium
CCTGGAAAATGTAATCGCATTTAATATTAAGGGTAGCAGTTATAGACTCAAAAAACAACAAAAGGAGTAAAATCTAAAGTATATTTATGTGGCTGGTTTTGAAGTGCCCATAAGTGGCTGAAATTGAAGTGCCCGGTGACATTAAATACAAAGGTTTGCGCCGATTCAAACCAGAACAATACATAAAATATGAATAAAAGATAAATTCAAAATGCAAATAAAGCGAATTATAATATCATTTTTAATAGTAATATTTACAATAAACATAGACTCTAATGCTTGTTTGTATGAGAATAGACCTTATGCTCTATTATCTAACAACATGGCCTATGTTGTAGAATTTATTCCATCACAAATTTATGGAGAAAATGGAATTGGTAATGTATTTGAAATGGAAGGGAAAAATAAGGGGAAACTCTTATGGTCCGTTAAATTTTATACTCCTCCGTATAATATCCACCTTTCGAATTCTGGCGATCAATTAATTAAAGTAAATACTCTTTCAGGACGTAAAAAAAGAAATAGGCTTATCGAATTCTATAATAAGGATGGGTTATATAAATATTATTCAGGTAAAGATTTAATAAAAAATAGAAAGAAAATTACAATTTCTACGGCTGGTGCGCATTGGGTGGCGACCAAACCATATAAAGAAAATTATTTCGATGAATCAATGCAGGTGTTCCGTATTGCGGTAGTTGATCAAAATGTTTATGAATTCGATTTGGAAACCGGTTTGATTATAAATAACTATATTGATTCCTGCGCAGTAAATGTTTGGGAATTATTCGAAAAACGAAGTAAGTTTTGTCAAAATCTTCTTGAAAAGGTTCCTGATCTTCACAATTTAACAAAATACTTTGCAGTATCAAACATATCGGGTAACGGCGAAACTTATCATAAAATGAATTGGAATGCTCATTTAAAGCCTTTAGAAGTTCTTCCTTTTAATAGTATCATTGAGTTTGAAACGGAAGTAAATGTTGATAGTTCAACAACAACCATTGTATTAACACCACAAGATATCATTAATACACTTTTATCGATTTACAATAAACCATATGTTAAAAATAGAATCAATGAGTCAGATAAAAATAGTTTAAGAATTCGAATAAGTGGGAATCGTTACAATCAAGACAACTTTGATATTAATGGGTACATGAAAACATTGAAGCAAAATAGTATTACAGTACCAGAAGATAAAGAATGGGTCCAATTCTTTATTGACCAGGAACGTTATAAACAAAGCGATAAAACTCTTTCCTTCTTTTATCCACTTAAAACAAATGTAATTTTTTCATCCTCGATTAATTCAATGGATGAGATTATATTCAAAGAAAAAGAAAGAGAACTGTGCGGTTCAGTTACAGATTCTGCCTATGAATGCATACTTACAATCGACACTATAGGAAATTTTAATGCTCTTCACTATTTAAAAGAAAATGATAAAAATGATTCATTTTCTAAAGTATTAAGTAAAGAAACTGAATACGATTTATCAAAATATTTAAGAAGGGATTATTTCGAAGTATATTTTGAGAAGGGCCAGCAGTTTGGAACATCTTTCCAAAAAAAGTTACTACATTATACTGGTGAACCGGATGAAATTATTGATTTGAAATGTAAAAATGAAAAAGTGTATTTCTTTAAAAATTCATATATAAATAAGATCTGGATTTGGAATGATACACATATAATTGGAATTGAAGCAAAGAAATATTGAAATTACTAAATATTTCTTGTTAGTATATTTACCATGGGTGGCGCAAACTGGTTTTTCAAAATTGTAACAACGCAAAAAAGCTTGCAACAGCGAGTATATGCTTCGCTTTCGCTTCGGGCTTCGCCACATTTTACTTCAGCAAAGCCTTCAGCAAAACATCATATACTCGCAGCCAGTTAGTGGCAATATTTCTACTGGATTGATATGAAATTGATTATTGGATTGGATGTCCACCGCAAAGGCCCGTCCATGGGCCTGAAGACAAGATTAAACACAATGCATAAGCATTTAGCAATTGCAATTCTAGTGCTTTCGGGATTCCTTGATTCCTTTGCGACGACATTCAGAGAAGACAAAGTAGACGATCCCCTTTCAGGAGATTCTGCTGGCTGCACCTGTAACAGTATCAACAGTTGGGGAACCTACATCTACAACTGGACATCGAAATATGACTTGGTTTTCTGGCCCTACACCAGTGAGCAATTCATCTGGTTCTGTCTGCAATCCGGCTACATTTCATTTGGGAATGATTTTAATAGAATCCGCAAGAAGAACAGATCTGCAATTGAGGGCTTCCTCAAAGACTCTGCGCCGCTGAAGTATGAGGCCATGTCGCACGACGAAAAACTTGACTGGCTTGAGAAGGTATACAAACGAAGAAATAAAGGTGATGATTTCTGGCTATTCTTCTACCGTCTGCGCGCATACGTATCGTCTGATGAGCAAAGAAAGGAAACGTACTACCGGAAAGTTCTGGAGCTATTGGATAAGCAGAGCCCATTCAGACGCCTTGGAACACGAAACAAGCTTCAGTACTATTACATCCTTGGTGAATACAACCGAAGACTAGGTAATGCTGAGATCGGATACAAATATCTGACTAAAGTAATCAGGCTTCCAGCTCTGGAGCCCTGGAACCTGCTTCGCAGAAACGGTTACAGGGAAATGGCATGTAGCAGACGGTCCCTCATTAAAGGGGATTCTACAGAGTGCATGAACAAGTTGTATGGCAACATTTTCTCCATCGCAGGTGGCGTTCCAGAAATTCTCACATTTAAGTATGACCGTGAATTTGGCAGTTTCTCATTTGGGCTTTCGGCGGGTCTGATTGCCTACGGATTCTCATCTCTCAAGGGCAGCGGGGACACGACAAAAGCGATTCACGACGCATACATTAATCCCACAGTCTCCATTGGGTATCAAATACCCGGCTTACCTTTTGTTGAACGCGTAGGCCTACTGACTTTCCTCGAGACTGCTTTCACGGGAGAATTTACACAGAGGACAAGACCCACAGAAGAATGGGTATATAAAGGCTTCAGAATCACGCCAAGATATACAGTTCGGTTCCCAAAACTGTTCTATGAAGACACATACTCGTTTAGTCTTGGTATTTCTGTTCAGTATGTTTCAGATGAGAGCGTAAGAAATTTTGACAAGAGAGGACATGTGCGGATTTTGCCTGGTATGGCAATAAGTGTAGGATTACGATATTAGGAATATGGTAGGGCACGTCGTGTGCCAATGCTTAATAGCGGTGGACTTGGAGAAGAATCCAGTAGAAATACAGCCTACAACGACCAACCTGCAATTTTTACTCCACTCCGTTACGTAAAAACTACAGGTGGGTGGTCGAACCCGTTTGTTTGAAATAATGCCACATAAGGCAGCGCCTATCAAGACGCCGCGTCGTTCGGCGAAGAAGAAATGCAAGAATTATGGTAGAAGTAATTAAAAAATTTACAATAAATAATATTTACGTGATGCTATTTTTGTTATTGTTAACATTTGGTGTTAACTCAGTTTTTGCAAATAATTTTATTTGGTTTGGAACTGGTTACGGAGTATATAACTTAAAAAACACATTCGGTTTAACACAAGGTATGGGAAATTTTAATTTTAGTACCAACAATTTATTAATACAATTAAGGGTGATGAGCCTTTTGGGAATGAAAAATGACACAATACCTGGCGTAAACCAATGTGTTGATGCAGGTTTACTTGGGGGATATGTTTGGAATATCAATAATAATAATATTAATATTAACCTTGCAGGTGGAGTGAGTTTTGTCTACTCGAATCAAGAAATAAAGTATAGGGACACATTACAATTAAGTCAGGGAAATTTTTTGATTAAGAATGAACCAGTCTATAAAACAACTCGGAATATTGGTTTTCCCATTGAGGCAGAAATACTTTTTCTTTTTTCTGATAATATTGCTGCAGGTATTGCAGTTTCTTCTAATTTGAATATTTATGTACCTTATTTAGGAATTGCAGCAATAATTGAATATGGCGTACTGCGATAAAATGCTATATTCGCATTAGTACATGGATTACATTGTATGTTTATTAATTTTTTTCGACAATATTTCGCAAATGGCGTTTTGTTAAATAGTAATACTCATAGTGCAGCCGTCCTGGATGCGGAAGATGGGCGTTAAAGACATGCGGCATTACATCAAACAACAATAAGGATTATTCAGAAGCGCCCCAGAAGTAAAACCAACACCTACCCCACTTTCGCTTCTGAATGGGTTGAACGAAGCTGCGTCAGCAAAGAAATTTCAAGTTCTATCTAATTTATATATGCGTTTTTATTGCTACTGATGAAGCCTTGTCTGTATCTTTTTGTGGCTTACGTATTAATAGCACACTACATTTGTTATTGCAATCCACACATTTAAATCACCTTTTTGACTTGAAACAAGGTGTTTCAGGCAATGCAGCAGCAGAGGAGCCGAAATACTCATTTAAAAAGTAACCGCAAATCACACTGCTGCCTTATACGCGCGCGTTTATTGCTATGAGCCGTTTACAAGTTCTACCTCCCTGTTTTTTATGGGATTAAGGATTTCAATCATGATACTATTGGGCATGCTTTTTCTTCTATCATCGCGTCAAATTAAAAACAGAGAGAGAGTAGGAATCAAAATTGGGCAAACAGCAATTGGCCTTTTGATTTTGACAATTATTGGATTTGCAGTAATGATGGTTAGAATGACAGATTTCATGCCAGATATATTGCCCTTCAGAATATTCTTCTCAATTATGATGTGTGTGGTATTCGGCCAATTTCTAATTCCGACATATTATGGAATACGTTATCTACATCGCCTACCGATTGAGGAAAAAAGTTTAGAAGAAATGCGATTTGGACAAGATTACCAGAATACCCAACATGATATAGAAGTATCGGAAAAAGACAATGTATTAATTAGTAAACACAAAGAAGCATTATTACCGTTTGGAGTTGGTGGAAGCTTTTTTCTCTTGATGGCATGTCTAATGATACCGTTATTTGCAATTCAAAAATTCTACGGAATGGAATTGGTGCCATTAATATTTATCCCAGGCTTCATACTGATATTCTTCGGCCCAATGGTTTACAATTCCCTTCCATCTTCCTTTGAAAAAGGAAGAAAAGTGATCGCTTCTTTTACTGGTGGTGGCTCCATATTCTTGTTTAATGGGTCTTGGCCTTTCTTTAGGAGAAATATCCATGAACCACAACAATTCAGACAAGAGTACCAAACAGCCAGAAGAGAGAACAGCGGTCCTATGAATCTTTTGGATATTCGTTGGGCTCAACTATCTGTATTGTTATGCTCTTTCGTTGATGGACATCAATCTACTCAAGCCTTATTTGACTTGTACCGTGGGCGGAATGAAAATGACCCGGGAATTCCTTCCTGGGGCATCCATCTTGATGGAGATTTCCCTATCGATGGTTATCCTCTCCCGCATAATGAAATTTCGCTTGAACCGTATTCTATATATCGTTGCAGGAACAGTTACGATTGTCGTTCAAATCGCAACTCTTGTTGCAGGTAAGCCAACAATGTATTATTTCTTCTTCTGCATTATGGAAATTTCATGCACCGCGTTCATTGTATGGTATTACTGGGCGTGGAGCCTTTCTAATGAGCGCGCCGAATTCAAATCGAGACTATAAACGTATTATGCACATCGCTTCTTTTATACACTTCCTCGCTGCCACCACAGGATGGGCCGCAGTTCTCTTGTGCCTTCTGCTCTTTATAAAGAACCACAAGCCGCTCATACTGGATCTGACCCTGTTCAGCGCTTCGTTGATGCTCATGGTTAGTGGGATCGCTATAGGACACTATGCTCTTGTTGCTGGAATCAACTTGGAGCAAGCAATAACCGTCGTTACCGGCGCAATAGGCGGTAACCTTTTCATCATCATTATCCCGCCGCTTGTGCACCGGATGTTCGGTCTGGAATTCAAGGGAGCCTCAAAGAAGCTGTTTATCGGCATTGATATAGTAGTTGTTGTCATATCGCTCGTTTACCTGACCGTTTCACACGCAACGTGGCTGCTCCTCATTCTCCAGGTCTCGATGTATTCGGTACTGATTTATGGAACTATAACAGGTTTTCTGAAGGCAGGCGATATTGGCGCACCTGAATTTCGCCGTTTTCTCAAGGTCATTTTCGGCACCACAGTCCTGTTTCTTCCCTTTCTTGTCCTTGATTCATTCCTGTCCCGATCTCCCATAGTCCCTTACAACCTGACCTTGCCGTTGTTGGTTCTCGTCCAGACCATCGAAGTCGCCATCTTTGCGGTCATGTCCCTGGATCAGCCTGTATTCATGGAAGGCAACCGACTTACCGCGCACTGTGTCGAGGCGCTCAAGCTATCAGCCCGCGAGAAGGAGATTGTCGAATCACTCCTCAAGGGGCATACAAACAAGCAAATTAGCGAAGAGTTGTATATTTCCTCCAAGACAGTAGAGAACCACCTCTATAGCGTCTACCAGAAGGCCGGGGTGAAGAACCGGACCCAACTTGCCAATCTTATTCATACCAATTCTGCGAGCTGAGATTCTGACAGTCTTGTTTTCGTTTCTGAGCCGGTAGCGGGAATCAAAACCGGGTCTGATCGCTCGTGACCTTTCCTGGACAGGGCAATGCGAGTTGCCAAGACGCTGGTCCCACTTCACATGCAGACTCTCTCCACCCTCCAATTTCGCCCAAAAACGCCATCAGGGGATTTCCCCTATGGTATGGGTAGGTGTTTCCACCCATCACAACTCGCTGAAATTGAGTGCTTTACCGGATTGTCCCAAGATCTGATTCGTGGTATCTTTGAGGCATGCAAACCAACAGAACCCTAAAAGCCAAAACCAATCAGCGTAGTGGAAGGAGATCTCGATGAAACAGTGGAAATGGGAAATGGTGGCCATAGTCATGGTTCTGATGAATCTTGTCGGCCAGTGCCACACTCAAATACCGGGAATCGACCGCTGGCACCGCCAGGTACAATGAGGAGAGCTTGTTTCTGAAAATACCTCTCAGAATTGAGGAGATTTTCCTATGAACACAACAATCACTTTTTTTTCCAGAACAGGCCACACGCGCCTGATTGCCGAGAGCATGGTGGATGTGCTGAATGCGAATCTGGTATCCATACAGCCTCGGGGCAGCCAGTACCTCGGTGTGTTTTCCGCGTATGTCAAAGGCAGTATGCAGGCCACGTTCGGGATTGGCTCGTTGTATGACTTGTCTGCCCCTATTCCGCCGGATACCGATCTTCTGGTAATCGGCGAGCGGGTCTCCTTCGACCTGGCGACCGGGTTGAAGTTAACGCCTTCACTGTACGCCGGTTTCATGGACGGAATGATGTTTGGACAAATTCCTTTCTATTGCAGGATAGGGTTTGGTATTTTCATATAGGACAATAGTACATTTCATAGAAAAAGGAGATATACTCATGATAAAAACTCGTCAGAAGGTCCGCACCGGAATAATCCTAGTTTCATTTTTCCTGTTTCCAGCGTTCTTTTTTTTCTTCTCTCCGTATCTTATTATTGACGGAACAATTAAGGGAGTGATCTCCGGAAGCTTCGTCATGTTTTCGCTCCAGTTTCTGTCTGCGCTCATCTTCGGTCGCGCATTCTGCGGATGGGTCTGCCCGGCGGGCGGCGCGCAGGAGGCGTTGATTAACGCCCGGAACAAACGGATTACCAAAGGCAATTTTGTGAAATGGCTGATCTGGGTGCCGTGGGTTTCGGCTATTACGCTGGTTGCTATAAAAAACGGCGGATACCGACAATTAAATCCATTGTATCAGATGAAATTCGGCTTGTCGATTGATTCGGTGTATTCACTCATCACCTATCTGATGGTCCTTATGCTGATTGTTGTTCCTGCGCTCGTTTTCGGCAGGCGGTCGTTCTGCCACCACCTGTGCTGGATGGCGCCGTTCATGATCATCGGGCGAAAAATCCGGAATCTGTTTAAAATACCGGCGCTTCAGCTCGCATGCGCGCCGGAGAACTGTATTCATTGTCACTCATGCACCATCGGCTGTCCGATGAGTCTGGATGTCGAAGCAAATGTCACGGCAGAACGAATGGAAATAGCCGAGTGTATTCTCTGCGCCAATTGCGTTGATGTATGCAAGGGTAAGGCGATTGGGATTGAATTCGGTAAATCAAACAGCTTTTAAAGGAAAGCACGATGTTATTTCAAAAGCGAATTCTTTGTTGATGAAATTGAACTCTCAACAATATGGTATCAAACGTAACAGGTAAAACCAAAGAATGCGCCGCCGAAGAGAAAGAGAACGGGCTGAAAGACAAATGGAAAAAGACTAAGGGCCGCCGCCGAGAATATTGAAATATGGTAGCGTTCTGGTTTAAATCCACCAACAAATGCATGCTGGTTCCGCTTCGCTGCACCCAACTGCCCGCTTTGAACAAGGGGTAGCACCTCCGAGTCCTACTCCCTGCGATCGTAGGTACCCCGGCGATATTATAGGCGGGCACTTCAGCATGCATCGCCCGTTGGTGCGTCGAGCAAAGCTCGACACTTCTGATAGAGTGAGCATCAGCTCGTAAAGTGGATGCAAGTCTTTATAGGGTCGTAAGGAAGTGATGAACATGATATGTTACTGGTTAAACAGACGCAGCCAACGCAAAAGCTATAATCGTCACCAATTCAAACAGATGTTTGACTATTACTCGTTGCCATAGCCAAAAGTAGTCTGGCAAGTGTGGTCTGGTCAGCAGGAACTTGATTTTGCCTGAAGTACGAAGCGAGTATGCACTGAGCCGGAGTGAAACGGAGACGACGCGTTAGCGCTCTAAGGGTGAGCGATAGCGAATCAACAGCCCGATGTGAGAAAACCGCACGTCGGGATCCGTGGCGGGGTACAGGAGTTACCCTGTCTCCTACGCTAACTTTGCAATTTATAAACCTCAATTAATTCAAAATGGTTTAAACGTAATTCATAACAAGATGATAGAATAAAGTAAAAAGAAAAGGCACAAATTGAGAAGTTTCACAGACGTCCAGATAGAATCAATTTTGAATAGAAATTGTAAAAACTCAAAAGTTAATAGCATTAAACGTATTTTTGGGTGGCTATTCAAAATATACCTATGAAGTACATTTAAGTCAAAATTGTTCTTCCGTCGGCTCGGTAATCAAAGGAAACCAAACCAGGAAGTGTAGCTCCGATGTAAAATCGGGATGCTTTCGTTGTTAGTTAAAGTGGTTCAGAACTGTACGGTCGTAACGGTTTGAAAGATGCTGCACAGCCGGGGCTGAGAGCAGTGAAAAGGTGCAGGAAAAACACCTCAGTAACTCTTTGGTAGACTCAGTGCAGTACCTGGGAGGCTTGATACAGTCATTCAACGGAAGCCCCTGCGTTTCATACATCCGGAATACGGAAGAGTGTTTTCGGTGAAAAAGTGTGACCCAAATACAATATTTTTTTCAATTTTAGCACTTAAATGAAAATGATCGATACACGTCAGGGATGTTTTAACGTATTTTTAGGGCTGATAACAAAAAACTTTTCCAAAAACGATAGAGGTATAAATGTCTTACAGGTTTGAAATGTCAAATGTTAAAGATTCTTTGACACACTTATTTCGTTACGTTTCTGATACTGTTGATGAAAACGCATGGAAAAGTGATCCGGTTGTTTCAGATACTCCAACAAGTACATCGATCCGGTTTTCTCATCCAAGTGCTACCAGTAAAGATATGGAAGCTAAAACTGAACCATTTTCAAGTCTTTGTATTTCCGTGGCAAAACCGTATGCACCCCAATTGAGTTTTGATTTTTCATATGATAATAAAAAAGCGGCACTGCGTTTTAGTGATATTCTTCAGGAATGGAATAAATATATCCGTGATGAGTTTTTTTCGATGATCCAGGAATTGGAAGGGTTCAGCTTTAAGCTGCAAGTGAAGACCACCTTTAAAAGAAATTCTCTGGAAAAAAAGCAACAGGATATTTATGTGGTACCAGCAAGTTCGGTAAGGTATGAGGACATTGTTGAAAACTTTAAAAAAGTTACTGATTTATGCAGCAGTACCGAGATGGTGGAAGATGATACTGCTGTAAAAAGCAGAGTTCCAGGTATCGTAATTTGCAGGAATTTTTCGATAGATGACCTTGCATCAGAAACCACATCTCTTGAAGCTGCGATCAAAACTTTTCATAAGATAATGATGCTTGAACCGAAAATCCTGTCGGAAAAGGATGCTAAAAAGGCTGTTAAAATACAAACTAAAGTTGGTGAAAAAGAAAAGTTCTGCACAATCCTTTCAAACAGGGCTGATGAACAATTCTATTGTCGATTAACCAAAACAGAGTTTCAAAATCAACGGGAAACCTACGGCGTTCAGGTATGGAAAAAGGAAAATCTCGAAATGAAAAAATATATAAGAGCTGCTTTAAAACTGGTTAGCGAGATTTAGGCGTATGTACCCACTATTTCAATCCCGAATGGTTCCCGATATTTTCATTCGGGATCGGGATTTGAAGTCTGGTTGTGGGCGACGGTTGGGAAAAATAAGCAGTATCAACGTCTCCGACGATGAAATCCCTGTTGCCATGGCGGGCTATCGTTTCTGAAGGAACGCGAAACGCGAAGTTTTCGGTCATGAAATTCCTTCTCATTAAGTTGTTCAATTGCTTCATCAGGATTGTCAATCACAATAAACCCGAAACATCGTGATCTGCCTTTGTGGTCTGTAACCAGGTTGATTGAATGCACCTGTCCAATTGAGGAAAAGTGGGATTTAATTTCCTCTTTTTTTGCATCATGGGGGAGGTTTCCAACAAAAATCTCACCTTCTGCCATAGTATACCTTATCTGCCTTTCTGTAAAAGTTCTGATGTGAATACTTGCTATTTAAGAGCAAATGGACTATAGTTAAAAAAAGAAAAAGGTTTTCCGTATTGGTCTTTTTCACCTGAAAGTACATTTGGAGATTGTAAAAAGCAGGGGATTTAGAGAATGTACGGTTTAATTATCCTGTAATATACCTTTGGCCACCGGTAAGATTCAAAGTTTAAACAAACAAATAAATATAGGAGCCGTGCTTCCAGGGCGGGAAGCCGCGAAAATGCAGCGAAAGAATGGAACCAAATCTATAGGACTGAACATATGACCTTCGATAATGCTATTGACAAAAAATGAATGATGCCCTTTTCCGGAGAAGATAAGGGCATCCCTATTAATTGTCAGATGCAGACAACCTGAAAGCTATGGTTGCTTGCGATATGCTGATTTACCGTATAATTAACACTTTGTATACTTCGGCGTGTACATTTACTTTTCCTGCATTTTCAGCGCGAAGCAGATACATCCCTTTTGAATGATTCCTCTCCGAAGGGCTCAAAGAACTTTCAAGTCATTTTTTCATATGGACGCCCGGGGCCAGTTGTTTTTAAAACACGGGTGATATCACCCCACCACTTTTCTCTGCTGCAATTGCACACAGTATCTGCTGGTTGAAATCAAGAGAGTTTTGCCAGGAGATCTTTTCCCAGACTTCAATAAACGGTTTATAATCATTTAATTTCAGGCACGACAGGAGAAGCGCGGTAAATGCCAAGCGGCACGGCTGTGAATTACTGAATTTTTTCTGTTCAAGCACACCTTTACTCAATGTAATGACTTCAGGATAGGTTCTATTTGTTAATGCTTTCAGCATTGTCAGGAGCTTCATACTGCTTTCACTTGCTCCACTGATCGATGAATATTTCTCGATGAAAGCCCAGATCGTATTCATCTCCTCACTATTGAGATAGGGCATTGTGGCACTGATAAGGTCCAGCGACCATTTGGCAAACGGTCTCCGCGCATAGACAGATTTATCGAGTGCTGTCATCCGGATTTTTGCAACAGCCAGAGCAGCTTCTCCCGGTACAATCGAATCTGCCCTGGATTCTTCAGGGGTGCCCATAGAAGCAATATAGTAATGAATTAACTGAGCTGTTTGTTGTGCCGCTATGGTTGATGTGTGAAGAGTGTTTTGAATGTAATGGATTGGAAACTGCAGATTGCCGGGGCCGCTGCTGTCATTATCGAGAATCTTTCGAATGGGAATCGTATAAACAGGTAGTGTTGATAATGAGGAAGCATCTGTATCTAAAAACCGGGCTTTTACCGCACGAAGATCAAGAACCGGATTGTAATCAGAGTTACTTTTAATTGCGAATGCTTTCCAGAGTGGATTAAAAAAATCTTTATTGCCAAGATAATTAATTGTGAGATCGTTGGAATTGTTTAAATGGATATGTTTCAATATCGGGGTGAACCATGGATGTAATGTCAGGTCACATACGGGAGTGTCTGAAATTGTGCTCTCTGATGCAAGTATGACAAGATCTGATCCGGTTATAAACATCTTGTATTCGTTAAAAACCCCGCCTAGTGCTTTTAGAACTGATGCGAGCAGTTCCGGGTTCATTTCATACAGATGGAACCATTGAGCTAACATTCCATTGTCCGAAAGGTGTTTGCTTATGAGCTTGAAATATTCTTTCGTAAATAGACTCGAAACACCGCTTACCCATGGATTTGACGGCTCAGATATGATGATATCGTATTTTTTATGTTGAGAGGAAAAAAATGTTCGTGCATCCTCAAGATGAATCCTGCAACGCTTATCGGAAAATACTTTGGATACTTTGGGGCCCATCATTTTTGCTGCCTGAATGACCTGTGGCTCAATTTCCACAACATCAACGGATTGAACCGAGTCATACCTGAGTATGGTTGCAGCTGTCATTCCGGAGCCAAGTCCGACAATGCCTACATTGGCAGATTTTGAGGCATAACTGAGCGGGTATACTGCAAGCAGGAGCTGTGTGAACTCGTCTGCTCCGTATTTTATACTGTCAATAGAAATTGAAGCATCCACTTTACCATTTACAGAGAGCGACAGCGTGTTGTTTTTTTTGTGAATTGCAACGGAAGAGGTTTTCCCATCTTTGTAAAACATCATTTCCCGGTTTTTAATAATCGATCCATTCCTGAACACTCCTGAAGAAAGCAACAGGGGGTCCGGATGAACATAAATCATCGTGCATACAGCTATAATCGATCCGGTAAGGGGCATCAGGAATTTAATCCGGAATGAGATCTCTTCTCTAAAGAACCAGATGACCGCACAACCAATCAGGATATCAACCGTTCCGCCGGTAACAAGTACACCTTTGAGCCCAATGAGTGGCATCAGAACATGAACTGCAATGATCACACCTGCAATTGATCCCAGTGTGTTGAGTGCATATACTTTGCCGATAACAGATTCATCACTATTGATTTTGTAGAGAATTGAGGTAATAACCGGTAATGTCATACCGATGCAGATTGTCGCAGGAAGCATAACCATCATACAGATAATCTGACTGAAGATATTATACAGAATATACCCCTGACTGGTATCCTTGAGACTTGACATGATAAATTCCATAAAATAAAACAGATTACTGTATAATGCGATTGTTCCTATTGCCAGGATCCCCATTAAAACCTGAACAACCGATAAAATTGATAGCAGATTTTCAGTTCTGTCCAAATGTTTCCTGATAAAGAGTCCTCCAAGGGCAATCCCGAGAATAAATGTAGCCAGCATCAGTTCAAATGCATGCGTACTGCTTCCAAGCACCAGTGAGAGCATTCTGATCCAGCCTATTTCATAAATAAAGGAAGATGCCGCTGTGCTGAATGTAAATGCAAACATCAGTCTGGTTATTCTGATTGTGGAAGGGGAAGGGATTTGTGGCATTGTCTTTTCTGAAATTGAAGGCTCAATCTTGCTTTTCTTTTTAGGTACGGGTTTATTTTCAGGCGTTTTAAAGGTAATGAGTAATACTATCACCGCAATTACAATGTCAATACTACCTGCAGTGATAACAGTTCCGGGAAGTGTAAAAAGAGGAATAAGCATAAAACCGCTTAAGAGTACTCCCAGAGAACCTCCCAGACTATTAACAAAGTAAAGAATTGCGATCGTATGCCCCGGGAACTCTTTAAATAACCGGATAGTTCCGCTGGTCATCAGGGGAAAAGTTGCACCGAGAAGAATCGTTTGCGGCAGGATCAGAAGAGATGCCGTAATCCACTTATATATGGATATAACAAGTGACGAATGAATACCTGGAAATGCTATATCATGCGAGAATGATACATAGGAGGTAAAAACCGGATGAAATACAAGTGCTGAGAGACCAATGATGAGCTCGGCAATTGCATAAGTTTGAAGCATGTTTTTAATTTTGGGGGTGTACACTGATGCTAACCATGAACCGAGGGCAAGTCCACCCATATAGATGATCAAAACAAGTGTTTGTGCATACGCAGCATGTCCAAGGAACAGTTTCAGGTAATGAGTCCATATCGACTCATATACGAGGCCTGCGAGGCCGGAAAGAAAAAATAGCGAGAAAATGATTCCCAGAAAGGACTTACGACCTAATTTCATCAAAGTACTCCTAAACCAACATATAGATTTTCAGTGTTCAAAAATTAGTGATGTTTTCCAAAAAATGCAATTGTGCACTCTGGTTTCTAAAAATAAGTGATTGAAGATTCGGCACAATGCATTTTTATTTGAACTGGTTGAGAAACTAATACCCCCCCCGGTTTTAACGGTGGCAGATTTATTTTACTAAAGTGGAGGTAATAGATGATCTTGTTAAGAAAAAAACAACACTGGTTCAGATCTGCATTCAAAGCGATTATTTTTGCCTTTGTGATATTTAAAATTGCGATGGGGTTCAGGAAAAAAAGTGAAAAGATGAGTTCTGGCAATAAATAGCGCAGATCCTATCGGTAAGTATAACCAACATCACAGTTAATGTATTGTTTTCAATCGATTCAAATAGACTAACTCAAAGAATTAAATTAGTACTATGTCAAGAGCGTGGTAAGTATAATTAAAATACGTATACTCGAGCCAGTGTTGAGCCCAAGAAACAAAATTTGATATTTTCTTAGAATCTAAAATTGATATTTAGTAAAAAATCTCCAAAAATAAAAAAAGCGCTGCTTTTACACAGCGCTTTTATTAAAAAGTACAACGAACTTAATAGAAGCTTACCAGGCCGGATTTGTCCAGAACGAACGAGACGATTCGCAGCCGCTTGCATTCACGCACCAGTACTCTACTGTAATCGTACCTGCAGGTAAGCTAGTATTTCCGCTGCTTACTTCGGGCCAGGTTTGTCCTGTCACCTGGGTAGTGCGGTTGAATTGTGGGTATACAGGGTTGGTTATCTTCACATATGCAGTTGTTCCGGAAGGCGCATCTACTTGAACCCAGAAATTCCCATTGGGGTTGCCACCGGCTCCCTGGTGATTATACCAGCTCGAATTCCAGATGGAATTCATTTCCGTTGTTGGATAGACTGTCAACATGGCGGAAGAACTCGTTACTGAACATCCGGCACTATTTTTAACGACACAATAATAAGTTGAACCGTTCCAGGCGTATGGGATATACACGAATCTCAAAGTTGCGGTAGTTGTTCCGGTATAATATTTTGAGTCGGTCAATATTCCATTGGCATCGTGCCACTCATACTGTGTAGCGCCCGTGGCACTAACGCTCATTGTTGCATTCCCATATGTTTCGCAAATGGATGTGTTCGAGGGGTTGGAGGTAATTACGGGTTGTGCATTGATCGTCAAAGTGGCTGATCCACTGTTTGCTGAACAACTGCCGTTTGAACATACACAGTAATAGCTACCGGCCACCGAATTATCCGATGCAGTTATCGTCAATTTAGCTGCCTGAGCTCCTGCATAATAAGAAGAATTTGTGAGTGCTGTGGAACCCTTGTACCACTGCCAGCTCGTAGCACCCGATGCATTGACATTCATTATTGCTGAATTGCCCACACAGATGGATGCCGAAGCCGGTGAGGAGACTATCGTTGGCGGCGTACAGGAAGTGACGGTAAGTGTCAGCTTATCGAGATTGATACAACTTGAACTCGAGTTCTGAACTAAATATTCTATCGTATTATTACCAGCAAAGAGCGTCACCGTTTCTGTCTGGTCAGCCCAGGTATCCCAGTTTGATGTGCCTGGACAGGAGATGTTCTTTATATACACACCATTAACGTACAATCCGGTATTGGTGCTCGTTCCATTACCTGCAGAGTAGTGTAACTTTGCTGTATAGCTCCCGGCAGTTGCAACAGTTATGGAAAATGTTACTTTGGCAGTGGAACTGTTGAAGAAACCGTCAACAAAACCGGTCCCTGAATATCCGGAATGGTTAGTGTTCTTGGCCGCACCACCGGAAAGAGTTGCGTTTTCAGCTTCGTAGACCCCGTTATTAGTCGTAAATGTAGCCGCAATAGTGTGATTGGCAGTAACGTTTGTGAAGGTGTAGGTAGTGACTGCACCCTGATTTGTCCCGTCAATGGTAACTGCGTTGACCTGATAACCACTATTGGGGGTTATTGTGAAGTTTTTACTCCCGCCGAGTGTCACCGAAATGCTTCCGCTGGGGCTTATTGTGCCGTTAGTTCCGGCAGAAGCTGTGATCGTATAGGAAGGCGTACCATTGTAAGTGAGGGTTATAAAGTCAAGATTGATACAGCTGGAACTTGATGCATCAGCTTTGTAAGCAATTGTGTTGCTACCGGCGTTGAGCGTCACTATCTCCGTCTCATCAGCCCATGTATTCCAGTTAGCGGTTACAGGACAGGAAATACTCTTTAATTTCGTCCCGTTTACATAGAGACCTGTGTTGGTGCTCGTTCCGTTACCGGCGGAATAATGGAGTGTAAGGACATAACTTCCGGCTGAGGCTACATTGACTGAAAAGGATGCCTGTGCTGTGGTGCTATTGAAGAAACCGTCGACAAATCCAGTTCCGGAATATCCTGTATGATTGGTGTTCTTATTTGCACTGCCTGAAAGTGCTGCGTTTTCAGCTTCATATTTAGATGCGTTCTGTGCTGCAAATGTTGCAGAAATTGTATGATTAGCATTTACATTACCGAATGTATACGTATTTATTGCACCCTGATTAGAACCATCAACTGTAACCCCGCTCACTGCATAGCCGCTATTGGGCGTGATCGTAAATGACTGAGTTGTACCGCTGTTTACTGAAACACTGCCGCTTGGACTGATCGTGCCATTCGCACCAGCCGAAGCTGTGATTGTATATACAATTGGTTTGAACATTGCTGCAATCGAGTGATTCGCTGTTACGTTGGTGAACGTATACGATGTTACTGCTCCCACGTTCGTACCATCTACAAAGACAGTGTTGATTACATAGCCACTGCTGGGAGAAATCGTAAACGTTTGATTGGAGTTTCCTGTCACTTGGATGCTGCCACTTGGACTTATCGTACCACCTGACCCAGCTGAAGAAGTGATGTTGAACGTTCCATTTTTAAATGTTGCAGAAATCGTATGATTCGCGTTTACGTTTTGGAATGTATATGTGTAAATGACACCTTGATTCACACCATCGATAATTACGGAACTAACATCATAGTTGTTGTTCGGTGTGATAGTGAAAGTTTGGGATGAACCACCCGTCACTAGTACACTACCACTTGGGCTTATCGAACCATTAGCATCTGCTGATGCTGTGATCGTATATTGTACAGGCGCATAAAATTCCATTTCAGCAATGTTACCATAGCTGCCTGATGGTGCAAGATAGCGAACCCAGCGATACGCAGTGGCATTAGGTATAGTTACCTCATTCCATTGTACAGCCGGAGTACTTGGAATAGTGTACAAATCTACAAACCCGCTGCTGTTTGAAGTATTCGAACCTTGAAATTTTCCGCCGTTCATTCGTGAACCAAAGCCAGAACGTGGATAAAAGCGGATTTTTCCGATCACCTTCGCAGTTCCAAGATCTATACCTGTATATGCGCCATCAGCCTGTTGGGCATCATAGAATGTAGAAATGTCTCCATCAGTTGACTTGCAATATTCAAAACCAGTTGAATAGGGTGGTGTAAGTCCAAATGTGCTACCAGTGAAACCACTGCCTCCACCCTGAACTCCTGTACAAGGATCTGAATAAGTCTTGAATGTCACAGAAATATTGTGGCTTGCCATTATATTGGAGAATGTGTACGAAGTGATCGCACCTTGATCTACGCCATCAACCTTTACTGCGTTGATCTGATAGCCGCTGTTGGGAGTGAAGGTGTAGGTTTTGTTATCGCCGTCGTTCACCCATATGGCTCCATTCGGGCTTATCGAACCGTTGGCTCCTGCATTGGCAATAATGTAGTATTGGTATCCGGTAAATTCCATTTCTGCAATGTTGCAGTAATTGCCGTTTGCAGCAATATAACGGACATACCGGTAGGGTGCTGCATTAAGATTTATACTACTCCACTGACCTTCTGCAGGTGCTGTTGTAATGGTATACAAGTCAACATACCCGGTGCTGCTTGATGTATTGGAACCCTGGAACTTTCCACCAACCATTCGTGAAGCAAAGCCGGACCGGGGATAAAAACGGATAGTTCCGATACCTTTTGAATCTCCCAGATCCAGACCAGTATATCCACCATCAGCTTGAATTGCGTCAAAAAAGGTGCTGGTATTACCATCTGTTGCCTTACAGTATTCCGAACCTGTTGCATATGGTGGAATAGTACCGAAAGGGGTACCATTCAAGCCACCGCCTCCACCCTGGACCTCTGCACAAGGATCTGAATAAGCCTTAAATGACACAGAAATATTGTGGTTCGCGGTCACGTTGGAGAATGTATATGAAAAGACAGGACCTTTATTTGAGCCATCAACCTTAACGGCGTTGATCTGATAGCCGCTGTTAGGAGTGAATGTGAAGGTTTTGCTGTCTCCACTGTTCACCCATATGGCTCCACTCGGACTAATAGAACCATTAGCTCCGGCAATGGCGGTGATATAATATTGGTTTCCACCAAACTCCATTTCTGTGATATTGCCATAGCTGTTATTTGGAGCCAAATAGCGGACATATCGATACGATCCTGAATTGATAACCACATTGGTCCACTGTCCATTTGCTGGTGTTGTTGAAATTGTATATAGATCGACGAATCCGGAACTGTTGGATGTGTTGGAACCCTGGAACTTTCCACCAACCATACGTGAAGCAAATCCGGGACGGGGATAAAAACGGATCGATCCGATAACCTTTGCGGTTCCCAGATCCAGACCGGTATATGCACCATTCCCTTGAGAACAATCGTAGAAAGAATTTATATCGCCGTCGGAAGCCATACAAAATTCCGATCCAGGTGCATATGATGAGAATGATGCGCCAAAAGCAGTGCCCTGATAGCCACTTCCACCACCATTAGCATTTGCACACGGAGTGTAGCGTAATTTGAGGGTATAATCACCGAAAAGAACCCACCAGTAAGGACGCTTTGCTGATGCAAAACCATCGATCTGCCATGTATTTGGTCTGATGGAAAGCGTATCATAATATTTTTTCCAAATATCACCAAACATAGCATTAGGGTTGTTGTATGTGTAACTTTGCCAGCCAATAGGATTATCATTATACTCCTTTGAACGAGCTATAATGCCAATAGCCTTGCCGTAAAACATATTACATTCACTGACTTGACCTGAAGCATAATTTAAATAAGTACGCGAACCATTATCATCACCCGGTGAGGCTGCAAAGCACCCGCCATTGAGTACAAGGCTGGGAGATATCGAAGCGCTTATTTTCTTGTTCTTCCAGAGGGAACGGTAAAAAACGTATCCTGCTGTAGCAGCATTGTTTGTCCATGATGGTGACCATGTAGATCCGTTTTGAACCCAATCGTAAGGAGTTCCAGCCGAAGTAAGCATCGCGCTAAAATCGGGAGCAGTAAATGCATTTGTGTTCCAATTTGCATGTGTCTCAATTATCCGGAATGGAACATTTTGATTGAGCCAGTCAGCATAAGCATTAAGCTTTGTAGTGCTGACGTTTGCTGCGGTATTAACTGCATCATTCTCTTTCCCCCAGTCGTGTCGTGCGATTTTCAATTGATAAGCAGCATCGACAGCTAGACAAAGTTCGTTAGTCGCTGAACCGAAATCAAAAGGTTGGTTATAGTATGATCCAGTACGGAAAAGATGGTTATTGTCAAAATACTCAACAAGCAGAGTTCGTTCGAGATCCTGACTGAATGTTTCCGGGGGAGGTTGATCTGACACTGTTTGTGGTTTACCTGATGCGTCATACAAGGTTTGTCCGTTTCTATCAGTCCAAGTCGCACTTTTTTCATAAGCAGCGCTATACGGATTGATACGACTTACGTAAATATCGGGCAGAGCCATGGGCGAGGGCCGTGCCAAGTCTGCCGCACTGATTTCATTGTGGGGACGGGCGGTAGTTACTGTAGTAGAGATTGTGCCATTATTGATGAACGGAGTGGTATACACGGCATCATTAACATAGAAAAAATCAGCAAAAGAAGGATTTATACTTGTCTGAAAAGCGTATTTGGTTCCGGATACGGTGAAGGATGTCTGGTTCCATCCCGTTTGCCAGGTAGTATCGGTTGGTTTGATAAAGCATTGCTCAATAGCCATACTGTTGAGATGATACACGTTTTCCCAATTACCATCCAGATCGGCAATAGGAATATCGGAACGATTGCCGGTCATTCCACCACATACCATAAAAATTTCTTTATCGCCAGTGAAATCCTGCACCACAGTGTTAGTGGTGAGATCACGTACTGCGCCTATTGGATACGGCCAGGCGATACGTAGTACGTAGGAACATTCAGGAAAACGACCAACAAAAATCACACCTTCCAAAGCATAATTTGCTTTTACGTCCTTTAAAAAACGACGAAGAGCCATAGCAGTAAGTCCATCCTGATGTACCGCCCCTGCATAGACAGAGGTAGAAAGAACAAGCCCGTACTTGCCATCATTTGAAAGATCCTGCTTAAATCGCTTGAGCCGGAACTGAAGGTCTGCAAGCTGATATTTAGACCCCGTAAACGCGTTCATCAGTCTGGGTTCGACAAGGATGAGCACCAGTGGAACATTGGTCGGAGTCTGATCCACATTGCTTTCGACTCCGGAAAGCCCCAGGATCGAGTTAATCTCAATCGTGTTGTCCGCCACGAGCGGAATGTTATAATTGGTATAGTTGGCCATAATGGTCGACATCTTAGTCTGACCACACACTGACCATGCTGCCAATCCGATGATAAGCGTAGCCCATTTCATGATCATCTGCTTTCTCCTTTTCAATTTTTAAAAGCATCATTAATAGGGGGTTCAGAATTTTGTAAATCAAGAGTAGAAAATAAGTTGAAAGGAGAATCAAAAAACGAAACAAAAGTTTCGTTTTTTTTCCAGCTAATTTATGGTTATACGAAATACATCAGCAAATTGAATTGTTTTGATTTAAACAATTATTTCTTTGACTGCTTGTGACAATTGCTCAATGGTAAATGGCTTGTAAACAAGTTTAGAGGAATTTATTGCAGTGGAAAGTGTTTCTGTTTCTGAGGAAGATAATTTGCCCAAATAACCTGAAATGAATATGGTTTTCACTTTTGAGTTCATTTTGTGCAATTTATCGGCACATTGAACACCGTTCATTATCGGCATTACCATATCAAGAATTACCAGATCCACATTACAGTTGATTTCCTTATAAATTCTGATTGCATCTTCTCCATTACTGCAGGTAGTAACAGAATATCCTAGTACCTCAAGCATCTTTGATGTTGAATATCTGATTTTTTCATCATCATCGACAAGTAATATCCTGCCTTTTCCATATTCGATTTTCAAAGCTTCTTCGGATTTTTTCTGTTGTTTATCGTTAGAGGTTGGAAAATAAACATGAAAAACACTCTCTGTTCCAAACTCACTATCAACTGTTATAAAACCATTATGGCTCAATGATGTACCATAAGCAGTCGCGAGCCCCAGGCCGGTTCCTTTTCCCATTTCCTTGGTAGTAAAAAAAGGTTCAAATATATCCTTTTTTATTTCATCGCTCATTCCGGTACCATTATCTTCAATGTCAACAACAATAAAGGTTCCACCTAGAGCACCTTTATTATGTGATTTAGCAATTTCTGAACTGAGTTCCTCATTCCGTGTATTAAAATTTAACATCCCTCCTTTTAGCATAGCATCACAAGCATTGATAGCAACATTAAGCAACAGATTCTGAATTTGAATCCGATCGCCAAAAAGATGATGATTTTCTGCAGAAAGGGCAGTTTTAATGATGATGTTTTTGTCAATTGTGTGTTGAAGCATTGTTACTACATCGATAATTGTGTCATTAAGATCAAAACTGACCATTTCCGAGATGTTCTGACGAGCAAAAGTTAACATTTTTTTTGTCAAAACAGAAGCATCCTGTGCAGTTTTTATTATACTTTCAGCCTGGGATAGCAATTGCTTATCTTTTTCAAATGTGCTTATTCGCAAAAGAGTAGCACTTCCGGTTATCACCGAAAGAATGTTATTGAAATCGTGAGCTATACCATCAGCTATTTCCCGAGCGCTTCAAGACGGGATGCATGTAATTGTTGCACTTGATTTTCGAGCATAATCCTTTTGTGTTCGTTTTTACGTGTAAGTGTAATATCACGAGAATAATGTTGATAATGAAAGATACGAAAGGGATGATCGAAAAAAGGTTCATGGAGCATTCTTAAAAAATAGATCTCATGTATGAAGGCCCTGGAGTGTTTGTCCAAAGTCCGGAACTTGATTAAGGATTCTGTTAAAAATGTTTTCGTTGCTTTGAAAATATTTTCCTGCAGCCAGTATATCCTTTTCGTCGATTTTAGAATTGAAACCGGTTAATGCATCAGTAACACCTGTTTTTGTAAGAAATTCTGAATTGTAAAATGGAAAAGAGGAGTTCATTATTCTGTAAAGCCATAAAAAATATTTCGGTTGATAACCATAGATTGTGTTCCAGACTCTTCTTAAATATTGCTCTGTAACATTTGCACTAAAAGACCAATCAAAAATATCCACCGGATTGGAAATAAATAGTGCTTCGATTATTTTTTCAATAACAGGTTTGTGAAATTTACTGCAACTAGACACAAGACTGTAAATAAAAGCTCGATTAATTGCATTAATAAAATCAATTTTTCCGAAATCAATGGGCTTTTCAAACACAGACAACGAACCATATTTTCCGCATTCAAATCCTTTTTTAATAGAGTCGTTGCCGGTTAAAACAATAAATGATATTCGAGGGGAATATTTTTTTAAAAGATAGAATTCATCATTATTGATTCCATCGAGACCAAGATCCATAATACAAACATGGAATCTTTGTTTTGAAGACAATATTGAATCTGTTTGAGATACATTGGAACATGAAATAATTGTGTACAATTTATAATAATTCAGTATTTCCGAATAGATTTGAAGTAATTTAGGATCATCATCTACCATGCAAATGTTTATTGAATTTTTTAGAAAAATGTATGGGTTTTGAGCTAAATCCATGTAGAAAATCCGGCTTCATAGCAAGTGGTTTTGCTGACAGGTATTTAATTTTTTTGCATACGAGGTTAATATAGATAGTTGTATACCCAGGTTCAACAATTCCGTCTGAAAAACAAGTGGATTCCAACCATTTTTTGAATTAAACGTAATCCTATAGCTCTTAATATATATATTTAATGAGTTAATGCACGGTTAATATTAATAGTTCCATATTGTGTTAACGACTTACGAGGTAACACATGACTCTGTTAAAAAAAACCTGGTTCAGGTCTGCATTCAAAGCGATTGTTTTTGCGCTAGTGGTATTTAAAATAGCGATGGGGTTCAGGAAAAAAAGTGAAAAGATGTGTTCAAAAAAGGTATAGCAACTTTTTCAGAATAACAGGAAAAATGTATGGATACAGTTAATTTCTTAACAATTGATACTGGCGATGATCTGACACTTTCATTCAGCTTTGAAGAAGGTACGAAATATGGAATTGATGGCTTTGCAATATTTCGTTCACCAAAGTTTGAGTTTACCATAGAGAAACATGAGCGGGGACCTTTTATTGAGTGGACGGATGATGATGTAATTATCCTGCTTCGGGAATTCACCTACGATCGGAACACGGTTGAAATCATCTATGATGGTGGAAAAGAGCAATTTGACATTTCGAAGATACGGGATGAAGAATTTAAACTGATGATCGTTGTTCTTAAAAAATTGAATTTCGATAATGCTTTCCGGTTGATAAAAAAAACAACCTAGTTTCTATAGAGAAATCAGGAAAGTATTGCAGATTGAGATGATCCAGCGTGTTCTGATCGACAATCGTGAAAAGTGCAGCTCAAATTGAAATTATTTTCACCTACCTTTTTCCTTCGTTGCTTCAAATGTACCTGCTTTCAAAGCGACTCCCTCAAAACATAATTGTATCTGATGTCTGAAAAAAATACATTCTCGTTCCATTGGATCGGCGAAGGAGATCGATTTGATCTGTAGTAGATATTGGCTTGCTCTTGAAGCTGATAAACAGCACATTTTTGCATAAAATTGCGTATTTAAAGTCATTTTAAATACATTCTTGAATTTTTCACTTCTCCATGGCAGTAATCAAAAAACTATTATCTGACAATGTGGTATGGTCTTTGCATACGAAGGGGACCAACAACTTTGAAAAAAATGTTTTCAATAATTTTTTAACATTTAATCCTTTAAGGGGGTTCACTATGAAAATGCTTGGGACTAAAGCACTTATGCTCATCCTGGCAGCTTTCTGTGCAGTCTTTGCTGAAGATAGCACGCCGTCGTTCAATATGGTTGATACGATGTGGGTTCTTGTGGCTGGATTTCTGGTTTTCTTTATGAATGCAGGATTTGCATTTGTCGAAGCAGGATTTTGCCGGGCAAAAAATGTCGTCAATATTCTTGCAAAGAATTTCATGGTGTTTGCTCTTGCTGCGATTGCATTCTGGGCTATAGGTTACGGGCTGATGTTTGGAAAAGGCGGAGCGGTTATCGGTACTGATTCATTTTTGTTGAGCAGCACCGCAAACAGCCCTGTGACAAATATTCCTGTTTTTACATTTTTCTTTTTTCAACTGGCATTTGCTGCTGCCGGATGTTCGATAATCTCCGGAGCCGTCGCAGAACGTATTAAACTGATCTCTTTCATTATATTTGGTACAGTTATGGTTGCGGTAATATATCCCCTTACCGGGCACTGGATCTGGGGTGGTGGCTGGCTTTCAACATTGGGTTTTCACGATTTTGCCGGCTCAACAGCGGTGCATTCCGTTGGCGGATGGTGTGCTCTTACCGGAATTATGCTTCTGGGCCCACGTATCGGTAAATACCGACCTGACGGATCTCAGCGTCCTATTTTAGGACATTCGATTCCACTTGCAACACTGGGTGGATTTATTTTATGGTTCGGCTGGTTCGGTTTCAATCCTGGAAGTGAGCTTGCCATGGACGAAAATGTGCCCCGTATCGCCCTTACAACTGCACTCGCTTCATGCGCCGGTGTTATTGGGGGGATGATTGTTTCATGGAGAATCAGTAAAAAACCTGACTTGTCAATGATTATTAACGGCTGTCTTGCAGGACTGGTTGCAATTACAGCACCATGTGCAGTTGTTACTCCTGCGGCTTCGATTCTGATCGGCCTTATTGCAGGTATTATCGTTGTCTACGCTGTCTTTATCTTCGATAAATTGAAAATCGATGATCCTGTCGGCGCGCTTTCTGTACACCTTGTTAATGGTATCTGGGGAACACTTGCAGTAGGACTTTTTGCTGCTCCGGAGTTGTTTGGAGGTAAAGCCGGACTTTTTTATGGCGGTGGTTTCAAACAGCTTGGAATACAGTTTGTCGGTGTTGCAGCTACAGGTATCACCGTATTTGTCCTTTCGCTGCTGCTCTGGACAATAATTAAAAGTATATTTGGATTACGGGTATCACGAGAAGAAGAGATCGGTGGTCTCGATGTTGGTGAAATGGGTCTTGAAGGGTACAGTGGATTTCAGATCTTCACAACTGAAGATATCGGACCCAGTATCAGTTTTGAACCATCAAAAAGCTCTCGTACTCAAGTTCAGGAGGTTGTAAAATGAAAATGATCGTGGCAATAATTCAGCCTACAAAACTGCCGGATGTAAAAAATGCACTGTTTGCTGCAGATGTCAGAAAGATGACCGTTACCAACGTTATCGGTTGTGGTCAGCAGGGCGGATATACCGAATCGTATCGTGGAAGTGTTATCGAAATAAATCTTATCAAAAAGGTTCGAATCGAAATCGCTGTCAATGATGATTTTGTTAAACCAACTGTTGATGCAATTGTCAAAGGTGCACGGACTGGTAATATCGGTGATGGAAAGATTTTTATTCTTGACCTGCCCGAATGTATCCGTATCCGTACCGGTGAACAGGGGCATGATGCGGTAGGTTAATTTACAATATTATCTCTGAAATAGTCATATTTCATAGACAAGTGTTGTGGGGCTTGCATTTATCAGCAGGTCCCATATTTTTTTTCTTCGAAATAAATCCGGTTTCATAGAAACGGCTGTTAACATTAAGGCTATGGCATATTTTCCGCCAAAGTTCAATAACCTTGTTTACATTCCTGTAAACAGGCATTTGACTTGATGTAAATTATTTTACGGAATTTGTTTGATAGTATACTGTAGTTCTGTCCAATTGGGTATCTTGTGAGTGAATTTTCTTTCTGATAAAATAAATACCCGGGGAAACTTTCATATATAATTTGGGGTAATGTTCTGATGATGAAGGAATCATTTCACGATAACCTGTTTTTTGACCACGAATAGTAAAAACTTCATAAACGGTATGTTCATGCCGGGATACTATTTTCTGCCTGTTGAACCTGATCGGATTGTTTCTGTTTCCGCTTTGTATGTATTGTCCATTTCGTAAATTGTTTCCTCGTCCGGTAGGCCAGGGAAGAAGATTATCAGAAGATGATGCTGCATTCCATATCTGTACACCTCCGGAACCACCACCCAGGACATCTTTTAAAGAAATGATAATTTCCACTTTGTGATCTCCATCTATATCTGAAAGACATGGTGGACTCATACTACCTCTTTTCGTAAGAGAGACTTTCTGCAGTAGTGCACCTTTATTGTCAAGTAGCATCAGATGAGAGACATTTTGCTCTATCGAATACGTTGTAAAAACTACTTCCGGAGTATTATCGCCATTCAAATCGCCGATAACAGCTCCACTTGCACCGATAAATTTTCCTTTCCCATTATCAAATTGATACTGCCATAATAAATTACCATCTGGTGAGAAACAACGCATATACCCGTCGTAGGAGGGAACAATAATTTCCGGTCGTGGATCATCACTAATGTTGGCAACTGCAGGTACAGGTGCTACCTGAACAATATTGTCCTGATAACCAGTGTAAAGTGGCATTCCTGAGCAGAGCGGCGTTTCGAACCCTTTGACACGGGTCATGTCGGGATTCAACACCCACAGGCAATTTCCACGGTTGATATATTCACCAGCTTTTTCGTGGTCGGAATAGAGGACTATTTCCGGAAGCCCATCACCATCGATATCACCAAAGCACGGTGGTGAATCGGTAAACTCGTCGCGGTCGTTTCCATCACTGCCCCAGCCCTGTTTTGCAAGTGCAATATTGTGAAACATCGGGACACTTGAAGCCCATGGACCTGCAGCAGAGAACACTGAACTTGCCGGGTATGGAGAACCATCCTTTTTCATTATTCCGATATGACAAATATCGTAGGTTGCAACAATTTCACAAATCGAATCACCATCAAGATCTGCTGCGCCGATATTTTGATTATACCCTCCATAATCATTGCACTTTTCACAATTTTTCACCTGAGGCCATCCGGCGATCACTTTTCCATTGATATCCCATACAACAGTCACCGGACTCTTGGATGTCTTAATTGCAAGGATTTCAATTTTTCCATCACAATCCAGATCGGCTCCAGCAATCGATCGAATTTCTCCATCAGAACCTGGAAACTGTTGAGGCCATCCGGACAGAATATTTCCGTTATGATCGTAGACAGTTACTTTATTAGAATAAGCGATGGCAATCTCCCCATTACCATCACCATCAAGATCGCCAACGACTGGAGCAGCATACTGCCGTGATGAGCCGTGGTCGTTGGATGATGATGCGTTCTCACCAACCGGAGCACGCCAGAGCAGCTTACCCTTGTTATCCCACACGTAAAGTACGCTATGCCTTCCCGCAATAATCTCCTTCTGACCATCATTATCAAGGTCATACACTGCAGCTGAGCCAAACCAGTTTTCATCCCAGCTGGCAGGTAGTGTGGTTCTGAGAACGGGAGCAGATACCGGAGCAGCAATAGCTGAGGATAATAAACATAGGAGAGTGCTTATTGAAATGATTGTGGATTTGAAAGGAATCATATATATCACCTCTATATGTATTATAATAATTTGCGCAGGCAATTCAACAATAATTCATATACCTCAATCAGGTGATTCATTATATATTAATGGCAAAATCACTTGGGGTGTCAAAATGGAAAAATTAAAACAACTCACATGGTCAATCAGAACAAGTGGTGCTGAGGTAATCAGGCTTACCTCCGTAATTAGGGGAAAATCTCAAAATAAAAAAGTACACAAAACGATCTCCATATAGCGTATATCGCTGATGTAGTCAGCACTGCTTCAAGTACATTCATTCCGGAGATTTCATGAAAAAATGCAACAATTGCAGACACTACAGAACAGAAAAAAACTGGTATGCACCAAAGCAATATCCATGTGATTCCTGTATCGACAGGAAAATTAATTTTGAGGCTTATCCTGAAGGAACAATGACGTTTGATCCGAGAAAACCCGTTTTTGTACCATTAAAGGGCATAATTTTTAACCAGAAAGAATACCGTAAAATGGCTGAAAATTTTGCAAAGAACGGAGGAATTGTAGCCAGTTAAATTGATATAATGTTACCCCCTTCACGACGAAGGGGGGAGGCAGTTTTATTCAATCTGATCTTCAATGATCGCACGGAGACGGCGGCGTGCCTTTTTTACAAATGCTACCTTCTGTGAAAAGACACTACCTAAAAGCAGACTGACACCACGATTTCCTGAAATATCACTCATTTCTATCAATGTCATCCACTCTCCAGCCCTTACATTCATCAGGTGATTTGCTTTAGCTGTGAAGTAAAGAATTTTAACAAGTGGTGATTCCAGTTCATTGAACTCCTTTTTGAAATCATCAAGAAACAATTCTTTCAACTTATCATCGGTTTTAACTGGTTTTTCATTGATCATTTTAAAACATTTGTCTATGGTATCGACATTTTTTTCACTTAAATAGATCAATGATTCAAAATACTCCTTTATGCCCTGATCCTGAACATTTTCCCGTAATGTGTTCAATGTATCAGCCAAACCATACTCATGTTGACGAAGATCACTGAGAATTTTTACAAAAAGATCTTTTGGCTCTTTTACTGGCATAACCGCTTCTCCTGCTTATTGTCAATTAAAATTCAATTTCCGGAATATTCCCGGTTTCGCTTCTAATAAGATTACGCGGCGGCAGTGCAGAGGTTGTCAATATTATAATATTTTCCTCACGAGCCTTATGGTCCAGACAGATCCGGTACAAAAGTTGCCTGTTGGAAATATGGTAAAAATCTAACTCCGGGAGCAAACTGCTGTGCAAAATACTAATCAAAAATCATCAATTTTATCTGATATACATCTTCGGCTCAAAGCAACCGGATTCAGTCAGATTGCACTTGGAATTGGCGTAATCCTGATTGCGATTATTACATCATGGTTTTCGGTGAAAACTATTGGAATGGTTCTGATCATCTGGGCTGCACTGGAAATTATTCCGGTACTTCGTCACCGTGGAAACACTGGAATTTCTCATATTGTCTGGGGGTGCAGCATAGCCGGTATTGGAATATTGCTTTTAGTTTTGCCAGGTATTGGTGCTGCTGTAATTTCATTATTACTTGCTGCACTATTTATCTTTGGTGGTGCTTACAAATTGATCATCATGTCCCGAGACAAACATAACTGGGGTTGGAGCAGTGTAGGCAACGTAGTTTCTATTCTGCTTGGACTTTTCATTCTTGTACGTTGGCCGATAACTAATTTTGTTCTATTGGGAACACTTATAGGCATCGAAATTCTGCTTAACGGATGGTCGATCGCGGTGATCGAATATGCTGGAAAGAGGGTGAAAACTACGAAGATGGCTTAAGAGGCTCACTCTTTCGCACCTTAAAATCAATAATAAAATTCTCATTCATCTTCTCATACTCCTGAAAATACCCATTGAATCCTGCTTCAAGAAATAACTTCTTTGCCGATTCATACTCTTCTTCAGTAATGCGTCGGTTAATCGATGGTATATCTTTAGCCTTATAAAGAGGGTTATACTGCGCCATAAGGCTGATTGATATATCTTCAGGGTCAAAATGTCGTGTCAGAAAATCGATAACTGCTGCACTTGACTGCATGTTTAGAGGCAGTACGAGGTGGCGGATACAGAGTCCCCGTTTTGCGATTCCATCACCGTCAATACGCATTGGGCCGACCTGACGAAACATTTCACGAATTGCCTGCTGATTATGTTCCACATAGTCCGGAGCATGGGAGAGAAGCTGTGCAGTTGTGTTGTCACCATATTTCATATCAGGAAGGTAGATATCAATAATCCCATCGAGAATTTTAATGATTTCTGCCCGTTCGTAACCACTGCAATTGTATACTAATGGTATGTCAAGACCGTTCATTGATGCAATTCTGACTGAACGAAGTATCCATGGAAGAAAGTGTGTTGCGGTAACGAAATTGATATTGTGGGAGCCGGATTCCTGAAGCCGGATCATTTCTGAGGCAAGTTCATCTGGTGTATATGGCTTTCCTTCATACTCATGGGAGATCTGAAAATTCTGACAGAAACAGCACTTTTGAGTACAATATGAGAAGAAAACGGTTCCCGATCCGCCGGTTCCTGAAATCGGAGGCTCTTCTCCATGGTGGGCGAAGATACTCGAGATTACCATCGCGGAAGGTGCTTCACAGAACCCGCGCTCTTCGGAGAAACGGTTTATACCACATTGGCGTGGGCAGAGTGTACAGCTTTTGGCAACAGATTCAAGCGAAGCGATTTTACAATCCCAATCTTCGCTTGAAAGATAGGTGTAACTGCCAATTGCCATCAGGAAATTACTCAACTTTATAATCGACTTCAATGAAATCATTTTCACTGTCGGCCTGAGTGTCTGCTGTCGCCGCAGGAGCATCGCCAAAACCGTATTCGCTCTGATATTCTGATATAATAATCAGTGCGATGACACGCGGTATATACTCCATGGTCTCCTCTGCGAGGTATCCCATTCTGTAAATATACCAGAAATCACGGTTTCTCATCGGATCATCAATTTTCCGCAGTGCTCCCATAACACGACCCTCACCGGCATTATAGGCTGCCATGCAAAGCATTACGGCACTTTTTCCGCCAAACATACCGATAAGCTCCTTAAAGTAATTAGCTGCAGCTACAGTTGCTTTTTCAGGATCGGTCCGGTCATCTACCTGATCTGTAACCCGAAGACCAAATCTGCGTCCTGTGTGTGGCATGAACTGCCATAATCCTCTTGCGCCGGCATGGCTCAGAGCCATTGGGTTGAACCCGCTTTCTAACATGGAAACATACGCAAGGTCAAGGGGGATATTCTTTTCCTTAAATACTTTCTGAATATAAGGAAAATATTTCTCTTTTCTTTTGATATAACGGGTTATCGTGCCTTTCATGTTCTTGGAGTAAATGTCAAGGTGGTGCTGTACCCGTTCTTTCATCTCTTTGGGTATATGGTAGTCTGTCTCACCAAACCGAACCAGTATCTCGTCGATACGCTGTTCAAGTGGATCAGAATAGATCTTGCCGAAATCGTTAACATCAATTTGACTTTTAATAGAAGACAAAGATTTCTGTTTCTCTTCCAGTTCTTTTATCAATTTTTCAAGTTCTGCTTTATTTTTTGTCGGTTTATTTTTTGCAGACGCAATTTTCTGATCATACGCATCGATATCACTCTTAAGAATTTTTGCTTTTTCGATAATTCGCTGGTATTGCATCGAGCGAATTCCAAAAAAAGCTACTAAACAAAGGCATACTGTTACTACACCGATAATGATATAATACCATTGTCTGCGCATTGATTTATGGGCTTTATGAACAGTACGGAGCATATTTGTCTGTGTTGAACCAAGATTCCCTCTGCTTAGAATCTTTTCCATTCTGGTATCATCATTCATCAACACTTTCATCTCTTCAGAACGGATATTCCTGTTGAGAATTTTCTGTTCGAATTCAAGTGTTTTTGATGGGTTTAATGAATCTGATTCCTGATTCAAGCCCTTCTTTGCCCTGAAAATCGAGTTCTGGTCTTCTTCATAGGTCGACCCTTCTGAGGATAGTGCAGCGTGATCAGATTGTCTTTTTATGTTGGGTGGTTGATTCTGGTCTGATTGTGCAGTGTACACCGGTAATTCAACCTCTGAGAGTATCAGTTTCAACCGCGGACCAGTCTTACCAAACCCGATAACATCATGGGCGGCCAGTTCTCTTTCTGTAATCTGTTGGTCGTTGACAAAAGAACCATTGGTGCTCTGAAGGTCCTGAAACAGAATCCTTTCAGGTGATTTGTAAATGATCGAATGATGTCCTGAAACACTTTTCTCATTGTCGAGAATGATGGTATTCTGATCATTGCGGCCAATACTTACAGCTCCATCAGGCAGCAGGAAACGCTTGCCGATCTGTGCACCTCTGATTACTTCCAGATAATAATAACTCATGTACTCCTCACGTAGATTGTTAAGCTCCCCAGATACGTTTAGTTAGTGCGGTAATATGTCCGAATCCATCCTTGACTCCCGAACCCAGAAACTGTTTTTCGAGGTCAAGACGCATCTCTTTTACCGACTGGTAACGTTTTGATGGATCAACATGCAGTGATGTATCTATAATTGTTTCAATTTCATGGGGAATTTTGACTATTGATGACAAAGGTTTGTATTTACCACCGGTTTTAGCATTCAGTATAGTTGTTACGGTTGTCTGTGGAAATGTCCTTTCACCAGTAATACATTCGTAAAGTGTTGCACCAAGAGCATAAATATCAGTTCTGGGCATATATTCGTTTCTGTCAAAAATCTCGGGTGCCATGTAGGGGAGAGTACCGGCGATATTTTCTGATTCTGTGGTGTGTAAAGAGAGCTCCTGCGGCCGCGCAATACCAAAATCGGTTAGCTTTACCCGCCCATTTTTAGTAATCATGACATTAGCAGGTTTTAAGTCCCTGTGAATGATGCCATGAATCTCTTTACCATAAATATGCATTGAACGGCTGTGTGCATATTCCAGCGCTCTGCATATCAGAATCCCAATAATGACAGCCTGATCTACTGATATGATAGAGCACTTTTTGAGAACGTTTTCAAAAGAAGTGCCATTGATATATTCCATTTCGATATAAGAAAGTGAATGCCAGTCGCCAACTCCGAAACAGCGAACGATATTGGGGTGGTCAAGTTTTGCAAAGATCCTGATTTCTGTTTCAAACCGGGACCGGAAGTTATCAGAAAGGTGGGGTTTCATCACCTTGATTGCACGATATGTCTCAAGCCGCGGGTGCCACAGTAAATAGACATCTGCCATACCACCGGAACCAAGCAGGCTGAGAATATGGCCTCCTCCGCATTCAAGGATTTTCTCAATGCTTTCCGGCGTAACAACCGGTTTATTAAGATCGGTGAGTTTTTCATCAATGGTTTTAAAGATTGGCTCAGAACTGCTATTGTTATATGTTGGTGTTTGTGGCATTGACCTGAGAAATACATGGTCAAGCGTTTCGCACTGAAGTGCTTCTACTGATGTCGGTGCTAGTGTTTGTGGAGGGGGCAGGGAATCACCCTGAGAATCTGTGGCAGGTTCTATCTGCAGAGATGAACTTCCTGCAAGTGTCGGGTCAACCCGCAGAGCTGCAAGCCAGATCAGCGAAAATACCCAGGCGTAAACTGGTGGCATGGGACTTACAAATGAATTGGCAAATCTGAACAATAACACACTCATGATAACGCCTGAAAGCATTAAAACAAAGCTACTTACCAGTGATAAATTACGTCGCTTTGATGGAACAATCAGAGCCAGACCCGGAAAAATGAGCAATGTCAATAGAAAATACAGGATTCCGGGGATCGCACTATCGGTCCTTACCCATGTTTTGTGAAGAATGTCCAGGACTGCTGTTGCCCAGACTGCTACACCGGGATACTGGGATCGCAGCGGCGTTGTAAAAAAATCCGCAGCTGCCAATGGATCGGTAACCCCAACAAAAACGACTTTACCTTTTAATTGACTTTTATCAAATGAGTCGGCAAGAATATCGACTGCAGGATATTCCTGTATCGGGTGGTCGTCGCTTCTGAAATGGAGCATCAGTGATGCTGCGTAAGAGCTTATCGGTACTTTTGAGGGACCGATATCAAGATAACCCGCTCCATCAAGGGTAATTTCCGAAATCGGAACATTATAAAATGCTGCAGCAGTTGCAACTGCAAAGGATGGGAAATAATAATCACCTGCACGGATAACGTGAATAGCTTCACGCAGTTTCTGGCTGGAATTACTTGTAGACATATTAAGAAAGCCACTGTACCGGATATGCTTGAAAAACATCGGGTCCGGTGGATCGATCTCTTTTGCATTGTAAAAGAATATCTGATTGATCTGATCTTTATCACTGAACACACGGATACTTTGGTTAAGAAGTTGAGGTGATGGCGTAAAGGTACCTGCCGGACCAGAATTCGTACTTATTCCATCAACGCTGAATGGAAGAACGACATTATGAAGCATTGCCAGTACAGCTGCAAGTGAGTCGCTTTCACCCTGATCATTACGGTATGGGAACTGAAAGTCAAGCGCGATCACCTTTGGCTCTGCAGACGCAATCTGTTTTACCAGTTTTGCCATAGTTGAACGTGGCCATGGGAGAGCCCCGTTTTTTCTGATACTCTGACGATCTATACCTACAATCACTACTGAATCAATGGGGCTTTGTGACTGGAACGCAAAGTTCAGATCATAAAAAAGGTTGTCAATAAATTTCAACGGATTGAAAAAGTATACAAATATAATTACAAATGTAGCGATTCCGATATAGATATATTTTTTCATCATCTCACTTTTCAGAAAAGATTTCAGCGATTCGACGGTCCCGTTCCTGATTCCACGCAGTCCAGCTGTCCTGTGTAATTTCATGAATAGTTGAAGTGTTGTCGGGATTGCCGTTTTTGTTAATATGAATTTTTTGCATACTCCGGACAATTCTGGTCCAGGTTTCCAGTGATACCTCATGAGGCCCGGCAATTTCATGCGGTCCGGCAACTTCTCCCGGTGTCAAATTTTTTGTTGTGTTAGCTTGTGCCGGGGGAGTATTTCCGCTGACTGCGACTTCACCCTCATAAACAGCTACATCAGCCGAACTGTCTTTCTGAACACTTGTCTGATACACTGTGCCGTGTACCCCTGCAACTGCTGTAGGAAGTTCAAGTTCGAAGCGGGAGATGGCATCCTTGAATTTTTTAACCTTTGTCCATACCGAACCGAATGGAAAATTGAATCGCGTTTTCCCCTTCGATTTTGAAATATTTCGCAGTGAATCCAGTTCAAGAATACTGTTTTCTTTCATTCTGATAACCGATTCACGGTTTACCAGGATCTCGACTCTTCCATTAGATGATGTTTCTACACGGTCGCCGGGAAACAACGCAGTATTAACTGTTAGCGGAATAGATTTTTCGGATCCGGACTTCTTAAGAATCGATGAGCCTTCAAGGTAGGTCACTACACCCTGACTGAGATCGACTTTGGTAACAAATACGGTATCTGCTTTGACGGAATCGGAACTAGTCTTTGATTGCGAGCCCGGTTCCTGTGCTGAAACAGTTTTTTCAGCAGGCTCTTTGAACAGAAGCTGCTGACCGGGGACAATCAGATTAAGATTTTTAAGGGCGCTATTATCTTTCTGTAACCCCTTTCCAAGTTCTTGTGAGTAGTACCCGTAATACTGAATACACAAAAGACTGATTGACTCACCTTTTTTAACTGTGTGATGAATATATCCATCTTTTACGGGCTGAGTTTGTGCAACAACAATGAGTACCGAAAATAACACAGCACAGAACAGAATACCTGTCTGCAGTGGACGTTTGAAAATCGGTACTGTAACTTTTTGTAGACTTTTCACTCCGGATCCGATGAATTTAAACATATGTCCACTTCTGGTTAAAATTGTGTATGATGATGTTTTCAATAGGTAATTGCAAAACTCAGCTTCAGCACCCTTTCCCGAAACTTCGGGACTCTGGGTGCGTTTGAGGCCGTTTGTCGAGCGGAGTCGAGACAAACCCTGAGTTTTCAATTACCTCAATATTATAAATTTATTGAAAATTGAAAGTAAATGGCATAATCATCAATGGAATACTCCGAATCAAAATCGATTGTTGCGACCTTATTGGCTATCTCAACACTTAAAGCTTTATCAGTAGATAAAATATGATATGGTTTCAGGTTGGTCACCAGAAAATCTCTTAGTTGAATCGCAGCATCCTGCTCGTCTGTTCCTGTTCCTGATGCTACCCACATCGCTGTCAATCGCGCAGTTCTGTTGACCAGCATGTTAAAACCAGCGCTTCTGTAGGGAGAACGCTCCGAAATATTGAGAACCGAAACCGGACGTACTGCATGTAGATACTCGCTGTTTTCGACAATGGTGATCCCATACTCACCAACCTCTTCAATGCGGGAATCATCGATTTTTTCGGTAATTCCAAAACCATTGATTGATTGAATGCGCCTGGGCCAGCTGAATGGCGTTGCTGTCTCAACGATGGAGTGTACCCATTGGGCGGTAATAACCCAGGCACCGGATGCGAGAGTAAAATCATTCGCAGCTGTATCCTTGTAAGCAGGGGCTGCACAAAGAACACAGGATCTGGCTGCTGATGAATTACGGAACCGGTTATAGGGGATCATTGCTTCCTGTTGCATTATGATCCGGGCGGGCTGTGTTGAAAATAACTCCTGGTTCACCACTTCATCTTCTAAAAGAGAGGTGCACAGCAATGATTTGTACTTGTCTGCAACCATCGCAACCTGTTCGAGTTCCTGAAGTGCTGCCGTGCTGAAGGTATAATCATAATTCCAGAGTATCAGATCGGGAACCAGGTCATCGGAGAGATTGCTCAGGAGTTCCGGGAGTATTTCGGATGCATCTTCACGCTCGAAGGATGCACAGAAAATCTGAATCGATTGATCCCGCCCGGCAATTTTTAAAAGATTTTTTAGTGATGTCCATGAAGTTGCCAGCTCTCTGAAACGATCTGTTTTTCTGATAGCCTCAGCAGTAGATCTCAGAATTGTTGAAAGAAGTGTGTTCACCTTTTCAAAATCCGGAGAATTGGAATCCTGTGCGGTGATTGCATCGATGAAGTCACCAGTCCTTGTTGATGGCTCTGCTTTTGCGTCTCCGGGAATATCCATCATTGAAAGGATCGAATCTATCTGATGTGGATTGCCGGAAGGGGTATCACGTGTCGGAGTCAGAGCCAGACCCGTTAAAATTTTGTTTTTCAAAGGTGTTGGTAACTGCAGGCTTTCAATCTGTGTAAAAGCATCAGAGCGGCTGATTCGTGATGCTTTCAACTGTTCAGCAGTCTGAAGCGCCCGTTTGATCGATGAAAGGTTCGCAGTTTTATCTATGATACTCTGATGCGAGAAATCATTTATTGATTCAACCGTATACTCAAGATAAAAAGGTTTGACATATTCAGGAAGGTTATTTTCTACGGAACAGGTTATTTCAAATGTGTTGGCCTGAAAAAAATCACTCCACTGTGCGGCACTGACCTTCTGAACGGTGTTTGACCTGTACCCGAAATCTCCAAAAACCAAGAGTGTGCTGGGTTTTGCTTGTGATACTGGTTTTGCATTTTTTGAACCCGAAAGGACTCCCATGGAGACACTGGTTGAATGAATTGGGGATTTCTCTTCTTCCATAATTTTACAGCTTTCTGGTTGAGTGTGCATTTTGGTATATTATGAGACTATTTAAAAATAGGATCGAAAATTAAACAATAGAAGAACAATTTTAATCCTTTGAATATATATTTCAGGAGGCAAAATAATGAAGAGACGGAATTTTCTGGCCGGATTGTCTGCAATAGCTGCTGCATCATGTGCAAAATTGGAAAAAAGGGGTGCTCGCTACAACGAAAAAGAGTGCCCATTTTGCAAGGATAAAAAGGGTGTCTGTTCATATTGCGGTGGTAATAAAAAGTGCAGTTTCTGTGAAGGCACCGGAAAACGGAAGACCGTTGTTCCTAAGCTCACTGAAGGAAATTTCAACAACACAACATATACGGAGGAGTGCCCGTACTGCAAAGGGAAAGGTACTTGTCACTATTGCGAGGGAAGTGGCAGCTGCTGGGCCTGTTCAGGACATGGTGAAGTGGACACTTCATGGGATTTTTTGAGAGAAAAAAAATCTGGTAATAAAAGTTAATAAGTAAAATTCCGGCAACATGTCGGGTCAGGAGTACACAATGAAAAAACGTCCGGTTTGTCTTATAATTCGGGATGGATGGGGTAGGGGAAAATCTGAAAAATCCAATGCTATTTATACTGCAAATACCCCTTTTACCGATTCGTATGAAAAAAATTCTCAAACAACTCTTATTCAAACATCCGGGTTGAGTGTTGGTCTACCTGATGGGTATCAGGGAAACAGTGAGGTGGGACACCTTAATATCGGAGCTGGAAGAGTCATTTATCAGAGTTTGACCCGTATTGATAAGTCTGTTTCTGATGGCGATTTTTTTGAAAATAAGGCATTCATTCAGGCTATTGAATATGCCCAAAAACATAACGGTGCTCTTCATCTGATGGGATTGATTCAGGAAGAGGGTGTTCATGCAGTTACCCGCCACTGCATATCTCTTCTGGAACTCTGCAAAAAGCATAATTTCACCAATGTTTTGATTCATGCAATTACCGATGGGCGTGATACACCGCCAAAATCTGCAATGGAACATATGGATCTCCTGCAAAAGGGTATTGATAAAGTTGGTGTTGGTAAAGTCGCAACCGTTGTCGGGCGCTATTTCGCAATGGACCGAGATAACCGCTGGGACAGAACTGAAACCGCATACCGCCTTATCATGGAAGGCAAAGGTGTTTCTGTCAACAATTGGAAAGAAGCAATCGATGGTGCCTATGCAGCTGGTGAAACCGATGAATTTATCAAGCCGCGTACGATCGGGTATTCGGGGATGTCCGAAAACGATGCATTCCTCTTTTTCAATTTCAGATTCGACAGAACCCGTCAACTTACCAAGGCAATGGTCGAACCCTCATTTGATAGCTTTAAACAGACTCTTCTTGTAAAGTGTTTTGTTGCAATGACCCATTATTACGATAATGGCAATTTCATCGAAGCATATCCTGAAATGTCAAATAAGAATATACTCGGTGAAGTGCTTGCTAATAGCGGTCTCAAACAGCTTCGCTGTGCAGAAACTGAAAAGTACGCTCATGTCACCTTCTTTTTTAATGGTCAGCTCAACGATCCATTCCCCGGTGAAGATCGGATCCTTGTAAACAGTCCCAAAGTTGCAACATACGATCTGCAACCCGAAATGAGTGCTTTTGAAGTTCGTGATAAGCTTGTTGAAGCTATCAAGAGCAACAAATACGATGTTGTGATTTGTAATTTCGCCAACGGTGATATGGTTGGACACACCGGAATTTTTGATGCAATTATAAAGGCGGTCGAAACAGTAGACACCTGTGTTCATGATGTGGTTGAAGCTGCACTGTCTCTTGGCGGTGTCTGTATTCTTACCGCAGATCATGGAAATGCCGATCAGACACAACTTGCGGATGGATCACCAATGACTGCTCATACAACAAACCCGGTTCCATTGACAGTAGTTGGTGCTGAAAATATGAAGCTGCGTGAGGGTGGTAAATTGAGTGATATCGCTCCGACAATGCTTGATCTGTTAGGCATCGAAAAACCTTCAGATATGACAGGCGATTCTTTATTGATTAAGTAATTTGTGGTGCGTATTTGGCTGTTGTTGCTGAGTACGCATCGTTTCGCGTCGCCTCACCCCCCAACCCCCTCTCCATTATGATGTAGAGGGGGAGCCGAAATAAGAAATCTCTTTTTTCCCCTCTACACGAGTGGAGAGGGGGCCAGGGGGTGAGGCGATGCGCAACATGTGACTACCGCGATTTCTTCCCTGGGTATTACCTATGCTTTTTACAATAAGTCTTATTCTCTCCGCAATTTTCTCCCTGTGGTACGCTTCAGCAATTGGTATCCTTCACAGAGGATTACGTAATCTCTCAACTAATAAGAAAAACAGGCAAAGGGAGTATTCATACTCAATTATCATTGCAGCCCGAAATGAGGAAGAGAATATCGGCGCGTGTTTACGGTCGATTTTAAAGCAGACCATTTCCAGGGATCGTTATGAAATTATCGTTGTTAACGACCGATCGGAAGACAGAACCGCTTCAATTATTGATGAATTCATTAATAATGGTGCTCAGATAAGATTGATTTCTGTAAAAGAGGTGCCTTCAGGAATTGTCCCGAAGAAAAATGCGATCAGCATCGCTGCAAAAGCTGCTATAAATGAAATACTGGTGTTTACTGATGCCGATTGTATCGTATTGCCAACATGGCTTGCAACTATCGAAAAATATTGTGCTCCTGATGTTGGTTTTTTACAGGGAATTACCACCTATTTTGAAGTTTCAGGCATGAATCCGCTCTTTTACGGACTTCAGGCAGTGGATTTCTTATCTCATGGAATTGTTGCTGCTGCCGGCATTGGTGCTGGGATACCGATTAATTCCAATGCAAACAATATGGTAATTCGTAAAGAAGTTTTTTTTGAACTTGGCGGATTCAGTAATGGGTTTGAGCGGATAGTATCTGCTGATGATGACCTGCTGCTTCAGAGCGTCTGGAGATCAAAAAAGTGGAAAGTTGCATTTATGGCTGATTCTGAAGGTGCTGTAACAACAAAACCAACCATGACAATAAAGGGCGTCTTTGATCAGCGTAAACGATGGGGATCAAATACAGCTCACTATAGTTCTGTTCAGGTGCTTTTTCTTTCCGGGATATTTCTTTTTTATTGCGCAATTGCATCACAGTTTATTTTTTCTCTTTATAATATCAATGCACTGTATATTTTCTGCACACTTGCAGGTATTAAATTTATTGGTGAGTTATGCCTGATGTTGCCTGGAAGCGCACTTTTTGGCAGGAATGAGCTTAGGAAGTATCTTCTTCCGGCATCACTGCTGCAGCTTCCTGTTGTCGTTAGTGCTGTAATTTTTGGAGTTTTCGGTACTTTTTCCTGGAAGGGACAGACATATCATCGAAAACTGAAATGACTTAAGCGATTAAAATTTGACAAAACTACTTTTTTATGCTATACTTAATAACTGTGGTTTGTTTCTATTCCCAGATGGAGAAAATTTCACTTAAACGAATAAATAGATGGAGGCAAAACTGTTCATGGAACCAGTTAGTTTATTGATAGGTATTATTGCTGGTGGAAGTATCGCATCTGCAATATGGGTGATTGCGAATGTTATTATTGGTAATAAAGGAAAAGCTGAACGTACCGAAAGAAACTCAGTTATCAGTTCGATCGGAGAACGTATTGCCGAGACAGACAGTCTGCTGGTTTCTTTTTCTGCCGGAGCAACTTCCGCAGAACGACTCAAAGGTCAGATAATCAAAAATATCGAAGCTATTCAATCATTGTATAAACCGAATCTGTATCTGTTTGGAGTTTTTTATGCAAAATATATTGATACGTTGCTAACTCGTTATACCGAAAAATTAAAGAGTGTAACCACTGTTGCTAAACAGCCAATTGTGGCGGTAGATCACTTTGCTGAAGCGGCTGCAGTTGCTGTGGAGCAGCCATCTGTTGCAGTGATGCAAAATGTAATTACCCCACGACCAGGGCCTGAAATTGTTGAGAAAGTTTCAGCAGAAAGTGTTAAAGCTGCATCTCCGGTAGCTATTGAACCAGTAGCTATTGAACCAGTGGCTATTGAACCAGTGGCTATTGAGCCAGTGGCTATTGAGCCTGCTATTGAAGAAGAAAAAGAAGTAAGTGAGATATTGTTAAGTTCAAACACTGAACCTGCCAGGATGGAATTCGAATCGCGGAATGTCGAGTTCACGATAGAACCGGTAGCACCTGAACCTGTCGCAACAGAACATTTTGAAGTATTACCTGTTGAGGATGCAGATATACCTGAAATGCAACCGGAAGTTCAGGATATCACCAGTGTTGAGGATCTTCAGAAGGAAGAGTCTGCGGAGATCGCCTCTGCTTCGATTCCAAAAGAACAGGAAGCTGAAATTTCCTTCGAAGCTATGGCGCAGGATGTCATGTCGGTTGAAGAGGAGATGGGGGCAACAGAAACTGGTTTTCCAGCTGCAATGAATCATACTATCGAAACTCAAGCGCAGCATATTGATGGATTGGCACCTCAGAATTCCGATGAAGAGGAGTTCTCGATGGAAACGATTATGGATCTTGACATGAGCAAGATACCCGCGTTCAATCAGGAAAAATCGAATATTACAATCAAGCCTCAAGCATCAAAGCCTGCAGAAATCGATCATCCATCGCAGGATACACGTAAAATCTATTCACCATCCACACTGGCTGCACCAGATTCTTCAATTAAAACACCAGGAATTTTTGCAAAGCAACCTGCAGATGCAAATTTAAAAGCAACTCCGGCACCTGCACCGATAAAAAATAATCTGGAGACCAGTCAAACCGAGCCGGTAATGTTTGACAATCATGAACCGCACCAGGCTGAAAAGGATAATTACGGAATCACCGGTGATGATGTCGCGGATCAGATTGATTCATTTTTTGGGTTTGGCAAATAATAAGATAAGATACTATTTTGAACGTCCCCTATCGGGTCGTTCCCAATGCCATTGCCTTAAGGTTGACAGCTACTTCTGAAGGTGGCTTCGAGAGCCTCAGCCACCGTTGGTTGAGGCTCTCGAAACCAACAATTATCGCGAAGAATGCTTAAGACTATGACATTCCTGATTATTCTTCTTTAACATAAAATAAATAACTCAAGACTCTTCCCGAAAACCCTGATGGTACAAAGTTGATGACGAAATCTCCTGTTCCTGAGCAGGATACGCGCATCAGGCCAGGTTGTGATTCCAGTAACGTCAATTTTGCTCCGGTGGCTGATTGTGTTTGAACTCTAAGGACAACGCTATCTGATGCCATTCCCAGCTTATAGGTTTTTCCATCAATACCATGAAACAGTACTGCGTCACTAGTGTCATTTGCCGAAAGTGTTCGGTAAATTGGAATGCTATCTGTCGAAATGGTGTGTAATTGGCTTACAAGTGTGTCGGGTTCATATGCATCATTATTAAACGGTACAATGAAAAAATTCGCGGCTGTAAGATTGGAACCTGTATTATTGAAGGAGAGGTAATGCATTTCCGTTTTTGATGGTTTCCACACATACACCTGGACGATCGCATTTCCGATATTTCTGACAGTCGTAGACAGTGGAATAATTTCGGTAATGAGGTTATTGCCAAAAAGTGTGCAGGTGAGTGGTGAAGCACTTACGATGCAGATCTGATATAAATTGTCATTCTGCATATTAATTTTCAACCATGACTTGCTGGAGACCGGTACAATTAAAGATTGATGTACATTGAAATATCCTACCTCTGCAGTACTGCGAATGTCGGTTCCTGTATCTGTGGTGGTTGATCCTTTTTGTATATATGTGGTGTATTCCCATTCTGAATTGTTGAGTGCTGATTTGGTATCTACCCAGAATCTTAGACAATAATCACCATCAGCGGGACAAATCCACTTGGATCCTGATATAAAGGTGCTCTGAAATTTAGTTATGCCATCATTCAGATACAAAGACATGTTGACATTAGGTTGAGTCGACAACTGTTGTTCACAGAAAAACTGGTACTCGGTTCCCTTTTGACCGGTGAATTTCAGCCAATCTACATCAAGGATAAAAAGACTGTGGTGTTGTTTTACTGTATCAGCTTTAATCAATGTGGCAGTTGCTGCAGTATTATCAGGTTCGTACTTATCTCCTTGTGCAGACTCAAACGATATTGTATAACTTATTTTAAAATTATCACCTTGAATACTCCAGTTTTGTGATGTGGAATCAATTTTGACATAATATGATCCACTTTCCAGACAAGTCCATTTAAAACTGTTTAAAGTGCCTGCACTTGGCCAGGAACGGGTATACAAAATATTCCCTGAAGCATTTATTAGGGACATTTTAAGAATATTACTCAAGGTGACTTTGTATGAAGAATCCTTAACACAGTCAAGTTTGATATAATCCCTTTCCTTGTACATCAGTATGCGGGATTGTGCCTTTTCGTTAAGCGTAATTGCGCTTGCTGTTTTCATTGAATTGTCAGGTTCATACGTGTCATTGTATAGTGGATCAGCTTTCAGTGAATAGTAGCAGGTTAGTGAATCATTTTCATGTGCTTTGATAGTTTTTTCACTTAGTGGACCAATTTTTAAATAGATTTCTGTAGTAGTATCAAAATTGCTCCATAGTAAATAAGATGGAAATGTGTCACTGTAATATAATGAATCATTCTTGCTTGAGTATCCCCATACAGGCAAATTGCGGGTTCCTGTCGTTGAGAATTTTAACATAATACCAGGGTGTACGGTAAATTTGTACCAATCAACATCATTCTGGATCAGTGTATGAGTTGGAGGTGTTTTAGTTGTATCCAGTATTGTAGCCATTGACATTATGTTATCAGGCTCAAACGGATCATTTTTGAATGTTTTTACTGAAACAGTGTATTCAAGAAACAATGAATTTCCCATGTCAGGTTTGATGATATCGAAATAATACGTACCACTTACTGTACACATCCATTTCAAGGTGATTCCTGCTGATGAATTTGACGAATTATACTGTGTTCGAAGTATTGTCGAAGAGTCTGAAAACAATCTTATCCGGTAGGTACTGCTTACTGTTATCAGATATGAGGAGTCTGCGATGGCATTGAATTTAATCACATCAGTGTCTCCAGCGGTAAATATTCTCTTTTGAATAGTTCCATCTGTGGTGATTGGTTTTGCAGATTTCAGCGTATTATCATATTCAAATGTATCGTTTTGAATGGTATTTACTTTTATTGAATATTCATATACTGGTGATTTTATGGTGGATGTTGCTCTGAATGTGCTGATAGTTGTACCGGACCACTCGCCGATTTTAAGATAAATGGTATCATCACTGGTTGCAGTATATGCATTGTGTAAACCGGAACTTCGCGATGAAATATACGTGAAGTCAGATGATTTGTATAAACCAATTTTGAATGATGTGTTTCCCGTACCAAGTATATCATAGGTAGATCCTGCTTTCACATTAAATTTTACCCAGTCAATATCATTCGTGATCAGTGCACCTTTAATCGCTTCTTCACCAACCCTGATTAACCGGGTATTAACCGGGTCGTCATCAGGTTCGTATTGATCAATAGGAAATTCTGTCACAGAAATTGTATAGGAATTTAAAATCATATTGCTGCCGTTGTATCCATTGGTTTGCTCGTTTCCGATTTTTATATAAACGATACTGTCTGAAGAGGCTACCCCCCAGAAAAACAATGAGTCATTTGTGCCCAGATTCGTTATTAAAGCTTTTTTATCTGTATATATTCCTGTTCCATAACCGGCACCATTTATCTTAAGCAGATAATAGTATCCCTTTCGGATCTTACATTTCATCCAGTCTACATCAATACTGGAACAGGTGTGGGTTTGTACAGTCCCATCAACCGGTAACAATGTCGCCTGGTGCATGGAGTCATCAGGTTCGTAAGAGTCAAGTGGTAATGTATTCACTGAGCAGGTGTAACTGTTTTTTTGATTACCGGAGCTATAATTTGTATATGTAATGGTGAAATAGTATGTTTCAGTCTCCATACATTTGAAAGAAAGTGTTGATGGCTCAGTACTACTTATTGAAGATAGGTATACCGAGGAATCGGGACGAAGGAGTGTTAGTCTGATGTTAAGGGCATTGCTGACAATGATTTTATAACAGCTGTCTTTCTTAGCTGCGAATTTGAACATATCAGTATCATAATTTCCTAACATTCCTGTCAGTGAACTACCATTGACTTCAACAATCCGAGCCGTACCGCGCGTATTATCAGGTTCAGAATTGTCAACAAGCAATGAGATGGAAACACTCCCCGAAGCGGGACAATTATTTTTTAGAACAAGAAAATATTTCCCGCTGGAAAAATAGGTGGATTCAGCGATATCTCCGGAATTAACAGTACTTTTACTGTAGACGGACTTATAGGTACTGTCAAGAATGCTGAATCCTGTACAACCGCTGCTGCTGGAGGTTGCTTCAATGAAGTATGTTTTACCTGTGTCGACAGATAAACGAAATACTCTGGTTGTATTATTCCATGGAATTGTCACTACGGTATCTAATGAGCTAAGTGTAAGAGATGGGAGTGTGTCTGTGTTCATGTTTTTAAAAATGTCATCTTCTTCACTTTTAATTCCTGAGGCTGGATTCATGTAATCACAGGTAAGGGACAGGAATAAAATAAGAGATACCGTATAAAGAACGGCAAGTTGCCTGTATATCATTTGTTATTTCCTTGAAATGATTGAATACTGTTTTGAGTTTGCGAAATATGCACTATCAGAATACTTCTACTCTATTTCGCCCCAGTTCTTTCGCTCTGTAAAGTGCTTTGTCGGCTTTCTTGATCAGCTCATCGATCTGCTTTGCATGTATACGGTACATGGCGATACCGAAACTCATGGAGATATTTACTTCCTGACCACCGGGCGCATGAAAAATGATTGAATGGATCTGTTTCCGGATTCGTTCAACGGTTTCAACAGCCTGTTCCTGATCTGTTTTTACCAGAACCAGCGCAAACTCTTCTCCGCCATAGCGTGCCGCGTTATCGATTCCCTGACGAATGCTGTTCTCAAGTTTTGATGCAACCCCTTTGAGAACGGTATCTCCGAACTGGTGTCCCCAGGTATCATTTACTTTTTTAAAGAAGTCGATGTCGCATATCACAAGTGCAAGCGGGTCGTTATAACGAATCGCGCGGGTGATCTCATCCTGAAGTATCTGCTGAAATTGCCGGTGGTTGTTAAGACCGGTCAATCCATCGTGGGTAGCGAGTGCTTTTGCTTTATCGAGGATAAGAATTTTTTCTATTGCAAGTCCGGCAGATGTTCCGATACGGGTAAGCAGCTCACGGGTTGATGAATCAAAGTTGTCGCGCTTCAGAGATTCAATCAGAATCATCCCTTTACACTCATCTACCCCCAGGGGAACAGCACAAAACGACCCCTGAACGGTATCTCTGGGCTCATCTGCTGTAAAAAGATACTCATCATGCTCATGAGAGAAATTACGTGATAACATCATATTTTTTGTGAAAAGCAGACTGGAAAGGTTTTTGTCTTTCAGTGAATACACCATACCCAGATATCGCTGTGCATCAAGCCCCCACGAGCGTTTGATCTGGGCTTCTGCTTTTTCATCGATTTTCAGACTGATCGTAACACGGTCACAGGAGAGTGCAAACGGGATAATCTCAATTATTTTATCGAAAATAGAGTCAAGAGACAGATTACTGAAAAAATCTTTTTCAATGCCACTCATTGCTGCAAGCCGCATGTGCTCGAGCTTGTGCTCATTGTAAAGATAGGTGCCATACACCGCCTGGCCAAGCAGTTCTGCTGAAGTACTCAGATATGCATGGTCTTCATCGGAGAAGTGGTTTTTTTCCGTGCTGTCGGCAACGATAAAACCTCGTGTACTACCCTCGATGGAGATTGAACTTGCGACAAGGGAATGAACCCCGTCATCCTGTTTATAATAAAAAAGCGTCGAGCTGTCGTTGATTATATCCTGCAAACTCAATTTGCTGCACCCATCCTTGAGAAACCCTCCAAGTACTCCAAGCCCCGGGTAGAGAAGTGCATCCTGGTTGAGATTCGTCGAATTGGAAAGCTGACGGCGCATTTTATAGCCACCATCTGTGGTAGGAAAAAAGACCGCAATCGTATGAGTCCCGAGTTTTGATTTAATGAGTAACAGTGTATTGTCGATGATTGTGTCAACCTGTGTTTCGATAATGCGCCAGGATTGTTTTCTGAAATCAATCCCCAGCGCGGCTACAGGTGTGTTATCGATCTGAGTATGGACCTGTTTCTGGACCTCTTTTGGTGTCGAAGGTTCTGCATCGCGAACCACAGGCACAATGCGTTGAGTTAAACGTTTTCGGTTGCGCATCGGCAATGCCAGGCATATCAGTGCTGCAAGTGAAATGGATGGAACAACTATTTTCTGGTACCGTCCGGGAAAAAAAGTACAAACAGGAATCAGAAGAATACATACTGCAATTATGGAGGATTTTGCGCGCGAGGATATCATGTTATTTGTCCGATATAGTGATACGATTGAGAATGACCTGGATGGTGTCAAGAACAGGATCTTTTTCAAGTGGTTTTGCAAGGACACCGTTAAAACCCATATTCATAAGACTCTTTTTTGTGATCTTCTTTGCGAATGATGTTACAGCGATAACCGGGATATTCGCCGTTTTTTCCTGCTTTTTAAGATTGTTGAAAAAACGTATGCCATCCATCACCGGCATTATTATGTCGGTAATTATAAGATCGGGAACATTTTCTTCAGCTGATTTAAGTCCCTCAAAACCATTTGTTGCTGTAAATATTTCATATTCATTATAGAGGTACATTTCAAGAAGGTCCAATTCATCGTGGCTATCATCGACAAGAAGGATTTTCTGCGGCATAGGGTTATTTTACAGCCTTTCTGTAGAGATATAATCCAAGAAGCAGATAGAGCACATTACTGGCCCAGGCACCGACATAAATTGGAATATGTCCATTTTGTGCAATGACAATTGCAGTGCGTGAGAGTATCCAGTAGGTGATCATCAGGCCAAGGCTAACAGCAAATAATACGGCACCGCCTTTTTTACCTGTTCGGGCAGTGATCGATACACCTAATAAAATAACAATAAAATTCATGAATGGAAGCGCAAGTTTAAACTCAAGTTCCCCTAAATATTGCTGTACCTTTTCTCCACGTTTTTTGCACGCTTCAATAAAATTTTTCAATTCCCAGTAACTCATCTCCTCCTTGCCTTTGATTCGGGCCACCATCTCAACAGGGGTTACAGATAAAATCGAATCTTTCAGTGTGTCAAACTGTGTTATTATGACAGGTTCTTTTGTAAAATCCTTGCGGCTTCCTTTTATAAAAAGCCATTCCGATGTGGAGTCGTTGTACACCATTTTTTCTGCGGTGAGTCGTTGATTGATCATCCCTTTTCCAAATTGTTCCCGTTGAACTCCCCGTGCATTTTGAGGTGCAGTACCGAACTCATCGAATATGTAAACTGTTTGAGGGTTGCCAAAATAATAAAAGTTTCTCCTGAACTCCCGCACACCGTTTGATTTTGAACCGGCTAAAGGATTTATACCCTGACGAATATTATCGAGAAGTTCCCGTCGTTTTAGATTTGCTGTTGGTAAAAACATCTCTGTTCCGTAAAAAACGCCGACAGATATCAGTAATCCCAGAAGTAACAGCGGTGAAGTGAGTTGTCTGATATTGATACCGGCTGATTTCATGGCAGTCAGTTCGCTGTTTTTAGCCATTTTACCCAGTGCAAACATTGATGAAAGCAGTAGTACTATTGGAAGCGTAATTTGAATGATCCACGGAAGAAAATACCAGTAATAGAGTCCAATGTACTGCATCTGTATACCTTGAAATCGTTTCAGATTACTTATGTAGTCAAGTACCGCAAATATGCTGGTGACAGCGATAAGTAAACCCGTTGAATAACTGATAAACATACCCAGAAAGTAGGTTGGAAGAATACCGATAAATTTACGAATTATCCAACGGGGGGTCCAGAACAGGATTCCGGGAATTTTAAATAGCCAGAATGATGAAATCTGTTTCATCACTTTCTGTTCTTTCCCAATCAGTGATTTCCACCATCCGATGAAAAATGTATAATTGATGGTGGTTTCTCTAAGCATCAGAATCATTAAAATTATTCCGAACACTCCAACAAGCACATTACCTGACCACATCGCTATTGCCGGGGGTATAATCATCTTATCTGCAAGTGCTTCGCCACCTATAAGGCATACCCAGTTAATCAGGAAAAAAAGCAGGCTATAGCTCGCTCCAATGGTAAGACCACCACGCCGTGCCATAATTCCCAGTGGTGCCCCGATCAGTACAAAAACCAGACATGCCACAGGTATCGCATACTTTTTATGTACTTCAACCATATACTGGCTGATCTGAAGGTCATTTGAGTGCTTACGTCGTAAAAGCCTGTCAATATACTCGCCATTTTCCTTAATTTCACGAGTGGCTATTTTGTCATTGTATTTTAGTGAAGAAAGCCAGGAGGTTAAGCTGATTGTGTCCGGTGTTTTTGCTGTATCACAGGAATCACGATAAACTGAACTCAACGAATCAAGACGTTTGGTTATTTTTATAGCAGTATCGATCACTACATTAAACTCTTTAAGTATCTGTTCGTTGGATTTTTTCAATTCAGCAACTTCCGACAGCATCATTTCGGAACTTTTTTCACGGTCTCCACGATAACTTGAATTGGACCGTTCCATCTGGGAATTGACATTTTTGATACAGATGAGCTGTTGTTCAAATTTTCCGACGAAATATTCTGACGGATTTTTTCGTGATGTACTGTGCGTTTCGCCGTTAAACAGGGTCAATTCAAGGTATTGTTGATCAGGAGTCATCCGTATTTTACCGCTGTCTGCAGTTGTTATTGAGGGGTCCTGCATCGGGTCATCAGTAAAAATGCGGACTCCCTTCAGCAGGCCTGTACGAGGATCGACTTCCCGGGTGTGCAAGGTATAACCGGTAAAATCTTTAATAAGAATACCAGGTTCAATGAAAGCTGCCGGACGTTTTCGGGATATATCCGAGAAAAGATTTGCGGTGCGGTGGTTGGCATCTGGAAGAATCTGTTCATTAAAAAATATAAGTAATACGGTAAGAATGATTGATGCCACAAAAACCGGAATTAAAATTGGGAAAAGGCTCTGCCCGGAAGCTTTTATGGAGGTGATTTCATTATCCCCGGACATTCGACCAAAAGTCCAGAGTGTAGCGATCAGGATCGACATGGGAATCGCAAGCGCGATAATCCACCCTAACTGGATGATAAACATCTCTGCGACGATCGCTGGATCAAGACCTTTAGCAAAAATTTTTTCCAGCAGCAGTACCATTTGCTGCATTACGAACAGAAAAACTATAATGCAGAGTGAGATTAAGAAGGGGAAGATCAGTTCTTTGATAATATATCTATATAGGATCATTGCTTATAACGATATAATTTAAATGTTTTTTAGAAACTCCATAATTAAGAAAAAATACGTCCTTGTCTAACTTTATTCAACAAAGATCTTCAGATAACTGGTTTTAATCCAGAATATACTAAAGCTGTTTATTTCCATTGTCGATACTGTTAGTAAGAACGCAAGGATGCAAACATTTCCAAGGATGGCGAAATGAGTACCAGATTAAACGATTCACCAAATATCCGCAAGGGACGATTTCTGTGGATGGAACCACAGGAGCAGAAGAAGTTCGTGGATGGAGTTAAATCCCGCATTGCAGAGGGGTATTACTACTCAGATTCAATACTCGGAAGAGTGGCTGATGAACTAGGCACTGTTCTGTCGGAACTTACCGGGGACGGGTAAGAGAGGTTTTTTCTCAAACGTTCTCACAGTGCATAATCTTCTATGTATTTGCGCACTTTATTGTAGTGAATAACTCCACAACATTTGAATTACTTATCCGGTGGTCGAGCGGAGTCGAGACAGCCGCTTATTAGCAAGTCCCGCTTGTCATTTCGACTCCGCTCAATGACCTGTTGAAACTATTTCGGTATTTTAACATTGCAGAACTAACACTGGATAATTTTTTTCCACACAGCTGTTTTCTACCAGAAAACAGAATCTTACTCTCACCAGTTTTGTTATCGCTCAAAATGTGTTATCTTAAAAGGGTAATAACGAAGAACGCTGTTTTCCAGTGCGGTTGTTCTTCCATGAAATCCGTTCTGTTTTAATTAAGCGCTGAACAGATGGATATAAGCATAATCGATATCATTGGACTGTGATAAATCATTTTTAAGGAGTGTTTCATGAGAACAACTATCTATCATCTGTGCCTTTCGTCTTGTGCAATATTGATTCTGTTTGCCGGAGCAGTTTTTTCCCAGTCGTATCCGGTCGATGATATAAAAGGTCCGGTCTGTGTAGTTCGTGATTCCCTGACAGGGAGAACGACAACTGTATCTCCGGAAATTTCCCGCTATGATGTTGTAGTTACTGATGGGATTGCAAAATTCACTTTGACCCAGTTTTTTATCAATCCATTCAGTGGTATCAACGATATTGTATACGTCTTTCCACTACCGCATGATGGGGCTGTGTACTCCATGGCTATGGAATATAAAAAGAAGCTGTATATTGCCGAAATTTACGAAAAGAAAGAAGCAATTCAGAAATATGATTCTGTAAAAGCAACCGGTGGCAATGCTGCATTATTACTTCAGGACAGACCGAATGTATTTCAGCAGCGACTTGCAAATATTGCTAAAGGTGATACCGCTTATGTCAAAATTGAAGTTGCTGTTCCACTGAAATATGATAATGGTAACTGGGAACTCTCGATTCCAACAATGGTGGGGGAGAGGTATCAGAGTGTAAATAGTACAACAGTTCCATCATCGGGAAAATTCTGGAATCCACCTGAACAGCGTGATGGGCAAAGCCTACAGATGAATGTCCTTGTTCAGACCGGTTTCCCAATTGCAAATCTGACTTCACCAAGTCACACGTTATCAATCTCTCAACTGACAGAGCCGACAAAGGAACTTGTTGAAAAGAATCTGCTGAAAGATGGAGAGAAGTTACCACTTCCTTATAATCAATTCGGGCTGCTTCATTCAGCAACGACCTATCCGAACCGGGATTTTGTTCTTCGGTTCAGCCGGGCAAAATCTGAACAGAAATTCTCGCTTGCATCATGTTTCAATCCGCAAACTGAGAAGGGGTATTTTTCTCTCAGCTGCTTTCCTGATGATTCACTGTTCAGCGGGAGCAGGCCGGATCTTGAAATCGTACTTTTAATAGATGTTTCAGGGTCGCAGGCAGGCTGGCCGCTTGAAAAGGAAAAGCAGATCGCAACAGGTGTTCTAAACCGTTTGAAAGAAACCGATCGCGTCGCGGTATTGTCGTTCAGTGATAACGTCTACTGGTGTTTTGGCGATAAGGAGCCGCGAGATGCGACAGCTGCGAATATTACACAGGCAAAAACTTTTATTCAGCAATTAACTGTTTTAGGTGGCACAAATCTGCTGAATGGAGTCAAAGATGCGCTGAGTGCTACATCTACATCAGAACATTCACGATATTATATCTTTTTAACTGATGGATTTATTACCAATGAGGATGCTATTTTTAGTGAGATCAAAAATCATCCTTCAAAACCGGTGGTATTTACTTTTGGTGCTGGTAACAGTCTTAACAGGTATTTTCTTGAACAATCTGCACTGGTGGGAAATGGCTTTGCAACGGAAGTGATGCAGAATGAAGATGCAGAACTTGCCATAAGCAATGCATGGCAGAAAATAGAATCTCCTCAATTAAAAAATATCACGGTAAAGATCGATAACGCGATAATTTATAACGAGATATTTCCTTCTGGTAACAGCCTTTTTACCGGTCGACCACTGACAATGTTTGGAATGTACTCTGCGGTTGGAGAACAAACCGTGACTGTAACTGGATTTCGAAACGGAACACCTGTAACATTCACTGAGAAAATTGCACTTGCAGATAGCAGCAACACCAACACAACGATTGCAAAAATCTGGGCGAAAGAAAAAATCGAACAGTTAAGTTTAGCTGAAGGGGTTACTGATTCGAAAAAGGATTCGATTATAGCGTTGTCAAAGGAACATCAGATCCTGAGCAAGTATACTGCTTTTCTGGCAATTAATGCAATCTCGGTTGGAGAGGGGCAGAGTATGGGAGATAAGTTTACTGATGTAATTCCTGCCGTAAAAAAACATGCGGCTGTACAACCTCTGAAAGTTGTTGTTACCTCCGGATTTTTATCATTGACCATCCCGGCAGATGAAAAGGTACAGAGTATCAGGATTTTTGATCTTCATGGTCGTTTAATAGCAAAACTATCATTACAGGAGATTATTGGGTCAAAAAACATCCGTTGGAATGGGCTTCTTCCAAATGGATCGTCCCTGAAATGTGGAAAGTACATAATAATGGTTATTACCGATAAAAGGACGGTTTCACTTCCTTTCTTCTGGAAGCACAATTAATAAGATCATCGTTCTCCTGTTCGGGATAGTTGTTAGTCAAAATGCCGGGAATGTTCAGTACGTTTCTGGCATTTTTAATGGACACATCTTATTGAACCCTGAACCCTGAACCCTGAACTTTGAACTTTGAACTTTGAACCCTGAACTTTTTCATTTCTAACACAATTCTAATAATTCACAAATATTTTATACAGTCGAATTTTGGTGGTAATCGAAGTTAAAAAAATGGTCTTCCAACAAAAAATGAAAGTAATAGAACACAAAACAAGCCGCAAAAAACATACTCTGTTTGAATAAGCGTTTTGAATAAGTTTTAAATCAATTCTATGAAACAACAACTATGATCTGTTTAAAAAATAATGAAAAAATTTCAAGTGCCGGTTCCTGTTGTTCGAAGCCGATAATTATTTTTAGCGGGTCTGCACTTATCTGCCAGAAGGGTGTAGAATGCAGGGGTAATGAACTATGTTCTTTCTGCATATCATACCGTCCATCATTAAAGGGAGCTGAATAAATGTATCTTCAGCATGAAGAGTCTATCAATAGAGATATGCAACGGATACGTGATCATATTGTTGAAATGGCCCGTTGGACCGAAAATTCGCTTCGTGACACTGTTAAATGCTGTCTGGAACACAATCACACACTCGCGTACGGAATAATTCTGAGAGATCAGTATATCGATGAGAAGGAAAAAGAGATCGATCGGCTCTGCCTTGAATTCATTGTCCGGCAGCAACCTGTTGCTCACTCGCTCCGTTTTGCTTTCAGTGCGATCAAACTTAATATAGAGATTGAACGGGTAGGTGATTATGCCGAGAGCATGGCCCGCCATCTGTTTAAAATGAATGGATGGCCTGAGAGTAATTGTAAATCAGGTATTCTTGAACTCGCGAATCTTGCAATTTCCATGTTTCATGATGCTATCGAAGCATTTATTAAGGAATCAGCAGATCTTGCAAAAAAAGCAATTATGAATGAGGAAAAAGTTGATTATTTACGTGATTCCTGTATAAAAGGACTACTGGAAATTAATAAAAACAATGAAGTTCCTCTTGCACTATTAAATATTATCCGTCGATTTGAACGCGTGGCAGATCAAGCACGCAATATATGTATGGAAGTTATATATCTTTCTACTGGCGAGTATGCAAAACATCCCGGAGCAGAAGCATTCAGAGTACTTTTTGTTGATGAACATAACTCATTGCGCAGTCGTATTGCTGAATCAGTAGCATGTCGATTGAATCAGTCTCGTTTTATTTTCGCCAGTGCGGGGATTGATCCGAAGTCTGTAGATCAGCGCACTGTTGATTTTATGAAACGCAAAGGGTACGATATTTCAAATACCACTTCACGATCTGTTCTTCAGATACCAAATCTTGATAGGTATAATGTGATTATTGCTTTCTCTCCGGAAGCAAAACAGATCTTTCCCAGGGAATATAGAAAAACAATTTACCTCGATTGGGAAGTTGAAGCACCCTCATTTACGAGGGATACTCCTGAGGTCATTGATGAAAAGCTCGAAAACATATTTCAATTTGTAACCAAACATGTAGAAAATCTCATTAGCGCTGTCATTGGAACGGAGATACAGCAGGAAGGTCGATAATGAAAACACTTCTGATTAAAAAAACATCCCGCCTGAGCACTTTCGCAACACTCTGCTTATGCGCACTGCTTTGTCAATGCGGTAAAAAGGATTCAAAAACTGCTACTGAGACCACGACAATTCAGGTAAAGGGCTCTGACACGATGGTCAATGTCGCACAGGCTTGGGCTGAAGAGTATTCAGCTGTGGCGAAGGATGTTGAAGTTGAAGTTTCCGGGGGCGGATCAGGTGTCGGTCTTGCTGCACTTGTAAAAGGTACCATCGATATCGCAAACGCCAGTCGTGATATCAAAGCAGAAGAGATTAAGCTTGCTAAACAAAATACCGGTAAAGAACCGAAAGAGTTTATTGTCGGTTACGATGCACTCGCAGTTTATGTCAATAAAGATAATCCAATTGAAGAGATAACACTCGATCAGCTTAAGCAGATTTTTGCTGAAGGTGGTAAAGTTACTAAATGGTCAGATCTTGGAATTACTATTCCAGGTGCATCTTCAGATGAAATTGTCAGAGTTAGTCGTCAATCAAGTTCAGGTACCTATGAATTTTTCAGGGAACATGTTTTGAATAATACAGATTTCAAGCTTGGTTCCAGAGATATGAATGGTTCCAAGGAAGTTGTTGAACTTGTAGGAAGTACAAAAACTGCAATTGGTTACAGTGGTATGGGGTATGCAAATGAGGGTGTAAAAATGTTGAAAATAAAGACAGATAATGGTTCTTTTGCACCAACGGTGGAAAATGCTCAAAGTAAAGTATATCCACTCGCCCGGTCACTTCAGATGTACACTCTGGGGGAACCTGAAGGTGCTGTTAAAAAATATATTGACTGGATTATTTCCGCTGAAGGTCAGAAGATTCTTTCTGACAATGGCTACGTTCCATTGTCAGGTAAAAGTGCTGACTGATAATCATTTTCAACTGGAGTTTTGTGAGTCCTACAACAACCGAATCTGCTGTTCCGATACCTGAAAGTGTACCTGTAAAGGTACAAAGGACCGGTCGCCCGCAATGGGCAGTAGTTGGTGAGCAGTTGCTGGAAATGCTTATCCGTTTTTGCGGTATAAGTGCAATTATTTTTGTGCTCGCTATTTTCTTTTTTGTTTTCAAAGAAGCGTTACCGATTCTGTACAACGGAAATTTTAATTTCAAAGAGTTTCTTTTCAGTACAGAATGGTACCCGACATCGGTTTCAAATGTCAGGTATGGTACACTAGCTTTGCTGGTTGGCAGTTTTACGGTAACCGCACTGGCAATGGCGATTGCAGTCCCGTTCGGTCTTGGTGCTGCTATCTACATTTCTGAATTCTGTGGTCCAAAACAAAAAGAAACACTCAAAATAACAATTGAACTTCTTGCGGCTATTCCCAGCGTTGTCTGGGGGTTCATCGGGTTGACTGTTATCAGTAAGTTGATTACATTTATTACAGGAGCACCTGTTGGAGTCAACCTGCTCAATGGAAGTATCATTCTGGCGCTGATGAGTGTTCCTATAATTGTATCAATTGGTGAAGATGCTCTGAAAGCGGTACCGGACTCATTTCGTGAAGCATCTATTGCTATGGGAACAACGAAATGGCAGTTGATCCTGCGCGTGTTGCTCCCTGCAGCAAAAAATGGCCTTCTGGCAGCGGTGCTTTTAGGTGTTGGCAGAGCTGTCGGAGAGACTATGGCTGTTTTGATGGCTACCGGGCATTCGGTACAGATCCCACACGGTATTTTTGATTCTGTTCGGACTCTTACTGCAAATATAGCAGCAGAACTGGGTGAAGCTGCAGCGGGCTCACCCCATTACAGAGTATTGTTTCTTACAGGAATCCTTCTTTTCCTGATTACATTTATAGTAAATCTGACTGCTGATTTTGTCATCCGAGGAGTAAAAAGGAAATAACCCATGCAACAAACGGCTGTCACAAAGTTTACAAAAACACCATTCGTACGAAAAAAAGAACGCAATCAACTGATCGCACGGTGGATGTTCTTCAGTATGGCAATACTTATGATCATACCGTTGTTAACGATAATCGGATATCTTGTTTACCATGCAGCTCCATCACTGAACCTGGATTTCCTTCTTGAAGTTCCCAAACGGGGAATGCGTGAGGGAGGTGTCTGGCCTGCACTGGTTGGAACCATCTATCTGGTTTTTATCTCACTTGCAGTTTCTGCCCCAATCGGTGTACTTGCTGCAATTTATCTTAACGAATATGCAAAGGATAACTGGTTCAACCGAATCATAAATCTGGCAGTAATCAACCTGGCTGGTGTGCCGAGTATTGTACACGCTCTTTTTGGTCTTGGAGCTTTTGTGTATGCAGCGAAATTCGGGTATTCTGTATTGTCTGCTTCTTTGACTCTTGCGATCATGACATTGCCGGTCATAATTGCAAGTACACGTGAAGCGCTTTCTTCGGTACCAAGAACCTTTCGTGAAGCCTGCTGGAATGTCGGCGCTACACGCTGGCAGACTATAAAATCGGTCGTGTTGCCAAACTCCATAAGCGGAATTTTGACCGGAGTGATTCTGCAGGTAAGTCGTGCTGCCGGAGAGACAGCTCCGATTATGTTTACAGGAGCAGTTTTTTATAAGGCAGTGAAACGCGGGGATCTTTTTCCCTATCAGCTTACCGATCAATGTATGGCACTTTCGATGCATCTCTATACGGTTACGACTCAGGTTCCAGGTGTAAAAGAGTCGGTTTCTTTCGCAACTGCTGTAGTTTTGCTCGGCGTAGTATTACTGGTAAATGCAAGTGCGATTTCACTGCGCGTGTGGATGCGCAACAGAAAGAAATGGTAACTGAGTGGAAAATAACAATATTGCAATAGCTGTAAGAGACCTGCGCCTTTCATATAACGCAAAGGAAGTGATTCATGGTATCTCATTTGACATCTATCGTAATGAGATTTTCAGTATTATCGGGCCTGCGCAGTCCGGGAAAACATCTCTTCTGCGCTGTCTCAACCGGACAATCGAATTTACTTCCGGTGTTACAGTTACAGGTAAGGTCATGTTTGACGGTAAAAATGTTCATACCTTGAAAAATGTATATGACCTTCGTCGCAAGATCGGAATGGTGGCACCATTGCCGGTGGGGTTGCCGATCTCTATTTACGATAATGTCGCATTTGCACCGCGTTGTGCCGGTTTAACAAAGAAGAGTGATCTTGATGGACTTGTCGAAAAATGTCTGCGTCAGGCTGCTTTGTGGGATGAAGTAAAAGACCGTCTATATAACCTTGGTACAGCGCTTTCCGGTGGACAGCAGCAACGTTTGACAATTGCACGTGCCCTTTCACATCAACCTGAGGTACTCTGTCTTGATGAGTTTTCGATCGCGATCGATCCGGTAACAACCATGCGTATAGAGGATGTCCTTATCGAACTGAAAAATGAAATGACTATCATACTGGTAACCAACCTGACTCATCAGGCAAAACGGCTCGGTTCCCGGACTATGTTTCTATATAATGGAAACCTTGTAGAACTTGACACCAATGAAGTTATTTTCTCGAAAAATCCGGGCAAAAAAGAAACCTACGAATATATCAATGGATTGTTTGGATAATGGATACAAATTCAAAATCGACTTCAGTTGAATACGGTGTCACTACCCGGGATCTTAATCTCTGGTATGGGAAGTTTCAGGCTTTGAAGTCTGTAAATCTTTCGGTAAAAAAAGGGATGATTACATCGTTAATCGGGCCGAGTGGTTGCGGAAAAACGACGCTTCTGCGTTGCTTCAATCGTATCAACGAAAGGTTCAGTTACGTGAAAACTGCCGGGGAGATAATAATCCTTGGTAAAAATATTTATGATTCCGATGTTTCTCTGATTGAGCTGCGAAAAAGTGTGGGTATGGTTTTTCAACGTCCTAATCCACTACCTATCTCTGTGTATGAAAATGTCGTTTTCGGTTTGAAAGTGCATACACCACGCAGTCAACTTAAAAAAAGTGTTCTGGATAATGCTGTTGAAAAAGCACTTACCGAAGTAGGACTGTGGAAAGATCTTAAAGATAAGCTCAAAGTAAAGGCTACAACTCTTCAGCTCGAACAGCAGCAGAAACTCTGCATTGCGCGGCTGTTGCCACTGAAACCGGAAATTATCCTTATGGATGAACCCTGTTCCGCACTTGATGTTGAGGGGACACACGCTATTGAAGAGCTGATGTTCAGTTTGCGCGGGAGCTATACTATAATAATTGTAACGCATAATATGGCTCAAGCCAGACGTGCCAGTGATGAGTGTGTGTTTATGCTTCTGGGCGAACTCATCGAGCATACAAGTACCGGAGATCTTTTTATCAATCCGAAAAACCCCAAAACTGCGGATTATATTGAAGGACGTTACGGATGAGAAGAGGTCGGAGATTCACTAATCACTAATCACTTATAATGTGGACGCCCGGGGCGATTTGGTGGGGGTTTTACAAGAATGCTATTAGAAGTAGGCTTTTAGCTATTAGCTGTTATTATGAACTTCTTTGCTAACTGCCAATAGCAAATAGCCAACAGCTTTTTGTGCCCTCACCTAGTGGCCTTTGATGTCGTTGGATTTGAGGTATCGCGGTGTTCTTATATTTTGTATGACCCAGGTGTGTAATTCAAATCCCAAAATTTTTCAGCCTCTAAGTTCTCAACCACCCTTAACCCGCTATCGAACTCACTTTCACCACATCTGTTTTCGCACGCACAGTGGTTATCACAGATGAGACTGTAACTGCTGCAATCACAATTATTCCGCCCGTGAACGTTTTTATTCCCGGTGTTTCTCCTAATTGGGATTAGAAGCAGGAATGCATTGATAGTATCATACTTATTTCTGTTTGCTTCAAATGTGTATATCTAAATTTTATAGACAAAATGCTCTTAGCTGAATATAATGTAACTTATGGCGGATCAGGAACAAGCATTACTTGCAATAAATACGGTAACATCACTTGAACCCATGCGGGTAGCACTACAAAACAACTGTTTAGAACGTGTTACTGTTCAATATCACTCAATATTTGATCTGAACACCTATACTCCCAATGGATTGGAAAAACTGTTCAAATCCGGATTTGATTCGGGAACTGTATCGATAACGCTGCTCAGCCCTCCAGGAGTTGGAAAATCAACACTGCTATGCAGGCTTGCTTTGGATTGGTCGGAAAAGTGCCTGGTATTTTTCTGCAGTGCCGAGGAACTTCAGAATAACACGGAACCCTTTGAAAAATATATCATTAAAAGGTGTTCAGAGATAACCGGTATTGATATCGTATCTGATCTAGAGCAATTTAAAACGATGCTGATAGAGCATAAAATGCCCTTTATTATTATCGTGGACAGTGTTGAGCAGGTTTCAAAAACAGCAGCTTTTTATAATTCATTCAGTACAATGCAGTCCGCATTAATTCATGATCAGATTCGATTTTTGAATGCCTGTGATGATCAGATTTTTTATCAGGCAGATACCAAATTTTTTGAACGTTTTACTTTATCATATAGATGGCCGGATTTTGCCAATGTCGGATTCACAAGTGATGATTTTTTTACGCCACTTTTAAGTTCATATTTCAGGAATCATGAGATCTCAACAGAACTTACCGGCAAAGCCAGAGAGTGGTGCCGGATTCCCCTGTATCTTAAACTGTTCTCAAATGTATACCATAAACAGAATCTTCAGAAGGTTGAAACCCTGAAATTGAAATATCTGTTTGATCGTTACATTGCTACAGTCTGTCAGAAAATAGTAATAGTATGCGGAAAAACATTAGATGCAAACCAGGTGGCTGGATTCATTGAACGGTGTGCATTGGTCGTTTTCAGAGAACGTACAGAATGTATACAGTGGAATCGTTTTGAATCCGAAGTGTTAACAGGTGTAAATGAATCACTGGATACGCTGAGCAAAGGTTTTTCTCATGGTGCAATTATGACGCTCAGTAGTGAAAACGAGTGTGTATGCATACGATTTGATCAGTTATTATTTCAGGCGTATATTACAGCTCGGGCTCTGGTCTCTGAGATGCAGTGGGACAGCAAGTCGGATCAGCAGATTGCGGAAGATATTGTAGATCTGATAAAGAGAAATGATGAAGAGAATCTGTTTCCTCACATTTTACAGGCGATGTACCTGTTACTCGAATCGATGAGGAAGAACAGGATTATGATAGATGTTTTAACACAGAAGAGGTATGGACCAAAATATAAGGCAATACTGCTCAGGTGTTTTGGTTGGCAAAATGAGATGACAGTTCCGATCTGGCAGTTAATAAAGACGATCGAGAGAGATCAGGAACGCCAGGTGGTTGCGGCTGGTAACTATCTCAAAGCCATGCTCTTTGAACAAATGCCTGATGAACGTACTATGGAGCTCTTTTATCTGCCAACACTATCCGAAGAAAAACTACGGGCAGAAATTTTGAACAGATTACGGTTTGATTCAACATTGTCACGCCTGGCACAGCAATTTAAACCGTATTGTCACCTCTCGGAGATTCAGTCCGGAATCATTCAGATAGTCAAGCAACTCGAAAAAATTGATTCCCGCCCATTGCAGGCGGGGGCATTAAACCTGATTGATCTCATCTTTGATTACGATGCGCATAAAGGTATTGAAGTCATGAAGAACTGGCAGAATTTTGCCAAAGCTGATGTTGGGGTTCTTAATACATGGTGTGATGTTGCTTGTCGGAATGCTCCGACCATTTTTCACGATTTCTGGGATACCTATGTTTTTACATGTCAAAGCGATCGACTTTGTGCAATCAGGGTTATTCAATTCTGTCTTGCTGGCGGACAAAGTGCACCAGCTACTGCACTTGATCTGATTCAGAAGTTCTGGCATCTCAACAGTAATATCTCGTTGCGGGAAAAAACATACACATTTGTTACCGAGTTCGGGAGTCTGAATGCATCAGCTGCGATCAGAATCCTATCTGTTGCAAAGAAAGAAAACGATTCGCAGCCTTCACCGCACAAACTTGAAACACGGGAAATGATATGTAAGGCATCAATCAACTGCTTTGAGAAAAAACCTGCCGCCTTTAAACCACTCATCCAGGATTGGCTGGCGCACGATGATCCCAAAATCAAGCAACTTGTAAAAGAATCGATTCTGCGTGTGAAGGAACAGAAATAGGGTAAAGAAAGTCTGACTGTGTGTGATTATATATTTCATCCAGGTTCCATGATGCCTTATCTTCTTTTATTAATCTGATTTTGCTGAAAATAGTTGAGATCCAATCAAATATATAGTATATTTGTGCGATTATTCTATAATCTGAATCGTATTCTTTTTTGATTATGTTCCCGGTGGCTTCCGGAACAGATTCGGGCGGTGATATGATAATCAGCGGTTCGGAAAACTCTCAAACGAAAGTTTTTGCGTGATAATTGCGATCGATGGTCCCGCTGGTTCTGGAAAAAGTTCTACTGCTAAAGCAGTTGCTGCACGCCTTGGGATTACCTATCTTGATACTGGTGCAATGTACCGGGTCATTACCCTTAAGTGTTTACGGTCTGGGATTGCAGTTACTGATGAAAAACGGTTGCGGGAAGTTGCAAACGGTACTGTAATTGCATTTACCGGAGTGCCCCCCCAGGTCACGGTCTGGATGGATGGCGAAGATGTATCCAGCGCAATTCGCAGTGATGAGGTTACTAAAAATGTTTCTGACTACTGTGCTCCGACCGTTGTGAGAGAAGCTCTGGTCAATCAGCAGCGCAGGATAGCTGAAGGAAAATCGATCGTCTGTGAGGGGCGGGATATTGGTACTGTTGTTTTCCCCAATGCAGATCTTAAAATTTATATGACCGCTTCGGTGCAGGAGCGTGCAAAACGTCGTCTTGAAGATTTCAGAAAGTTGGGCGTTGAGAAATCGGTTGAAGAACTTGTTCTGGATATAACAATCCGGGATCAGAAAGATTCATCCAGGAAAAACAGTCCACTCATGCAAGCTAATGATGCAATATTACTTGATACAACGGGTATGACTCTGGAGCAACAGATTCAATGGATTGCGGAGAAAGCTAAGTCGGTAGGCAGTTGACGGAAGACGGAAGACGGATGACGGAAGATGGATGACGGATGACGGAAGATGGAAGATGGATGACGGATGACGGAAGATAGAAGATAGAAGATAGAAGATAGACCTTGGGTAGCTGAGGTCAATAAATAACAAAATTATTAACCTTAACCAATTTTTACAGGAGCCCTAACATATGTCAGATTCACCGGTCGAAGAAAAGATCATCTCAAAAGGATATGATTCATCAGGTAACGAAATCGATCTTTCTGATTTTGAAGAAAGTTATTATAAGCCCGGCCAGATCCAGGAGATTCTTCTGGAATACAACAAATCGCTTGAAGGTATTGAAGAAGGGCAGGTTGTTCGCGGAAGAATTCTTCGGATCAACGAAAAAGAAGTTATTGTTGATGTGAACTTCAAATCAGAAGGCATCATCCCTATTTCTGAATTTAAAAATGTAAGCGAGTTCAAACCCGGTGATGAAATTGACGTATTTCTTGAACAGGTTGAAGACAGTGAAGGCCAGATTATTCTTTCTAAGTCAAGAGCTGATTTTCTCAAAGTCTGGGATCGTATCTACAAAGCTTATGAAGATGTCGAGACTGTTGAAGGAAGACTTCTCCGCAGAATTAAAGGCGGAGTGGTTGTTGATCTCTTTGGTGTTGATGCATTCCTTCCTGGATCTCAGATCGATCTGCGTCAGATTCCTGATATGGATGCAATTATCGGTCAGTCATTCCGTTTCCGCGTTATAAAAGTTAACAAAGCACGCCGCAATATCGTTGTCTCCCGCAGAGTAATTCTCGAGGAAGACCGTTCACAGATGCGCGAAAAGATTCTTACCGAACTGGAAAAAGGTCAGACCCGCGAAGGAACTGTCAAAAACATTACCGACTTTGGTGCATTTATCGACCTCGGTGGTGTTGACGGATTGCTCCACATTACCGATATGTCATGGGGCCGTGTCAATCATCCTTCAGAAATCGTCGCTATTGGTGATAAACTCAATGTTAAAGTTCTCGATTTCAATGAAAACAAAGAGAGAATCTCTCTTGGTCTCAAACAACTCTCCGAACATCCCTGGAAAGGTATTGAAGAGAAATATCCTGAAGGTGCACGGGTCAGAGGAAAGATCGTTTCGATCACCGATTACGGTGCATTCATGGAACTCGAAAAAGGTATCGAAGGACTTATCCATATTTCCGAAATGTCATGGACACAGCATATCAAGCATCCATCGAAGATCGTCGGTATTGGCGATATCGTAGAAGCCGTTGTGCTCAAAATTGACAAGGAAAATCAGAAAATTTCTCTCGGTTTCAAACAGCTCGAACCGGATCCATGGGAAAAAGTACCCAACGAATTTCCGCTTAACACAATCGTTAAAGGTAAAGTTCGTAATATCGCTGCCTTTGGTGCTTTCATCGAGCTCAAAGAGGGTGTTGATGGTCTTATCCATATCTCCGATATGTCATGGACACGCAAAATCAATCATCCGGGCGAAATGCTGAAAAAAGGTGATACCGTTGAAGTTAAAATCCTCGATATCGATCAGGAAAAACGCCGTATCTCCCTTGGTATCAAGCAGCTTACTGAAGATCCATGGGAAGATCTTGCAAAAGAATACCTCGTTGGAAGCGAGATCGAAGAGTGTGAAATTGCACGAATTCTTGACAGGGGTGTAGTTGTTAATCTTTCAGCCGATATCGAGGGCTTTATTCCTCTTAATCAGCTGGGTCAGGATGTTAACCAGCCATCAAGGATCTACAAAGTTGGGGATAAAACTCCGGCCAAAGTAGTTGAATTTGATCTCGAAGGAAGGAAAATCGTTCTCAGTGTCTCTGAATATTTCAAAGATAAAGACAGCAGTCTCTGGAATGATTATCTTGCAAAATTTCCGGTAAAAGCAGCAGATCCTAAAGCTGCAAAAGCCAAAACCAAAAAGGATGAGGATGGCAGTGAAAGTGATGAAGTATCCGATGCTCCGGATGCCGAAACTCAGCCTGAATAATTCTGTTTTCTGAAATTCTGGTTTTACATAAAAATATGGCGCGAAAGCGCCATATTTTTTTTTATTTATGTACGCCATGCCCGGCGCAGTCACCGAGGAGCAAAAGCGAATCGGAAAGTGACTTGGAGAGTGTAAGTCTCTTAATTCCTCGGGATCATTCGGACTTTGAATGAAAAGTGTGTTGTTACTAGTTTCCTTATGCAATGATGCAGTTTATCTCGTCGTCATTGGATGGTCCGTGTTCTGAACTGAAAATAGTGCTATCGGGGAGCTGTACGAGTCCCTGAGGATTGCGCTGTCCCCAGATAAAAACATAGGATCCCGGAAAAGGATTATCTGAAGGTACTGTCCAATCAAGATTGATTCTGAGAATTTTACCGTTAACTGATGCTGTATCCTGCGTTGCGCAGGAATCACTTCATCTCAGTGCACTTTTAAAAGACCTTAAAAAAACCGGAACTTGCAACTGATGTTGAGGCTGTAAATATCGGCGGGCTGATAAATACGCTAGAGAAAAACAAGATTGATTCTGAAGCGATAACGCAGGAGAAGGTCGAGAAGAAAGTACAGGCATCTGTTCAGGTGCTGGCATCATTTGTAACCCCGATCCGCTGAAAGATCTTTCAGATACTCACGCTTGTCGATATGAAATATCCTCATCCGAACACTATAGAACTGCAAAATTACGCGTGAAAAAGCACTTCCAAACAGTTTATACCCCGGAAATCACGAGTTATTCAAGTTTCTAAACATATTAGACCAGCAAAATATGTGTGAAATGTAATTTCTGAACAGTAAGCGGTGTGAGCCGTGAGCGGTGGACAGAAGACGGTGGACGACAGTGATTCTCTTCGAGGGCCAGCCCTCCGAAGTTTTAACGAAGGAGGGTGCGTGGAAGACCATTGCAATTTGATATTGTCGGAACATATCTTTTTATTGTTACGTTAGTCCATATAAAAATCCTGTAACTGCCAGGGCAATAACAGACGATATTTAATACATTTGTACTTTTTGGGAATAACTTCTGTTACTGTTTCATTTGATTTTATTTTTGAAAAACAGTTCGCGGATTGTTTTTGACAGGTTCAGGACGTGACGGGGGAAAGGAGCGTCTTTTTGCGATGTCATCTATAAGAATTTTTCTAAATTTTGGGCGTTCCCCTCAATAATTTCATATTACCGCATCTGGGGGGATGGGCTTGCGTTGTAGCAACGCACAAAGCACTATTTATAATTTTAAGATATAAATGGTAATTTGGGCGTTCCCCTATCGGGTCGGGATGCTCTCTGCCCTTTCTGTTGGGCAGGCATCACCTCTGGACTACACTTCCAAGGTCACTGAGCGACAGTCGAAGTGCGGTATTTTTATCCCTGCGGTGAGTACACCTTGGTCTAAAAACACAAATGCCCTGCATTGCCATTTCGGGCATTTCCCGCCGTCCTCCCTAACGCAGTTTAGAGTGTAGCGATAGTGGCTAAAGAAAAATGTTTCTATGGCTTGTAGAGCCAATAATTATTGTAGTAAATTAAACCAGTTAATAAACACACGCCCTCTTTTATGGATTGTTTTTGTTTGGTATCTTGCCGCTTTTTACAAATTAATACGCAAATATGGTGTGCGTATAAATATGAATGGCACGGGGCACGTGGCAACGTGCCCCTACGGGAAATTTTTTCGGGGGACTGATTCTGGTGTATGATTTTTTTTCTTGCGTAACATTCGGGTGATGATATAATTTAGAAAACATGAACGCTTGATCATGGTGTTCGTGTGGTTTAATGCTTATCACTATAAACCTAAGCTCGACAATAGGTTGACGCGAATAACGCGCAATCTATTGCGCATAAAGGCTTTCAGACTTTTCGGTCTTATCACTGGTCGATAAAACCTTCAAAGTCTTCAATCCTTTCTGCTACAATATATTGCGGTTCTTCATCGTCAGCTATAGTCGAGCTTAGGTTAATTGTAAGAGGGGTTTGTTATGGAAGAGGTTGTACGTTTCGGTCGTTTTGGTTCAGAAAATCAGAATGTTTCAAATCAGGGTAATCGAAAGACTGAAAAGGATCAGCGGTATTGGGTGCATGTCTGGGTTAAGAAATTCTCTATCGCTGCAAAAGAGCAGAATATTCCAGATGATAAAATGATCCAGATGAGAGCACTTATTGAACTTTTTATTCTGAGAAATCCTGGATCACCATATGCCATAAGCTATGCTACTGTTCGAAAGTTTTCTCAAGAATTTAGTGATCCCGGGACTGAAACGCTCGTACTTTTCTATACCTTTGTCGCTATTTCCGGTGATCATGTAGCGGTTTTAAGGGAAATATCAAATTCTCGACTTATTGTCAACAAAGAGAGAGGTGTCACACAAAAAACACCTGTTCAAGCTGGTACAACTGGTAATGTGGATGTAAAAAAGTTCGAAAAACAAGTCTCTAAAACAACCGCTGATAAAAAAACTGCTACATTACCCCCATCGCCTCATCCAGTGACAATTAACGGTAACAGAACTGGCGGGATTGATTCAGTCAGTATCAAACATAGAAATAATAATGAACAGTTATCGGAAAAAGAACGCTCTTCACTGCTGGAAAAACTTCGATTGGAAGTAAAAACCCGTAATTACAGCAGAAGAACCAATGATGGGTACATCTATTCAGTCAGAAAGTTTATCGACCGACTAACTCCGGAATCATCAAAGGACTGGTCACGTGCATTCAAAGAGCATCTGGTCTGGCTTCTTGAAGATCAGAAACTTGCACCGAGTACCATTAATCATCATGCAGCATCAATTAAATTTTTTATGGAGGAAGTACTGGAGCTTCAGCCAGGTAAAGATGTCTGTATCAGAATGAAAACAGGCAAGGCCCTTCCAAGAGTACATTCAGCAGAAAAAATTTCATTACTTATCAATACGCCATCCAATCCAAAACACCGGTTAATTCTAATGTTAACCTATGGTTGCGGATTACGTCTGGGTGAAGTGCAACATCTCAAACCGGAAGATATTGATATCGAGCGCAAACTTCTCCGGGTCAGAAAAGGCAAAGGTAAAAAAGACCGCATGGTAATGCTTGATGAGACACTTTTGCCTTATGTGGTTGACTGGCTCAAAGAAGGGTGTGGAACCAGATATCTTTTTGAGGGATACTTTGCCGGTAAAGCAATCTCTGAAAGAACCATCGGTAAGATCTATACCAACGCATGTAATAAATTGGGTATCAATAACCAGGGTGGTATACATTCACTTCGTCACAGTTTCAGTACGCACCTGCTGGAACAAGGGGTAAACCTGAGATACATTCAGGAACTTCTCGGCCATGCATCCTCAAGGACAACCGAGATCTATACCCATGTTGCTGCACATAATATAAGTAACATAAGAAGTCCTATTGCAGCGATAATATAATCGCGGTTGCCCAGATATACGTAAGTCCGGGCACTATATTTCATTTTTCAGTTTGTCTTTAACCTTCTTGTCAGTTTCCTATTTTGCTGTGTGCAGGAGTTCAGGATATCACAGTAAAACATCCTGAACTCCAGATAATAGCTTGTGTATACTGTGATTTACCTGTTTGGTGACAATCTAAACGCTGATTCATTGAATAACCAGACACACGCACCTGGTAACACCTGTTCACTTACTTACTTCTTAATTTTGAAATTATGATGGAAATCCACAAAAACAATAGCTATTTTACATATCATTAGCCAGTTATTAATGGCAACGAAAGGTACGGATCAGGAACTTGTTCCTGATCCAAGGAGTTGTGCAACATTCTTAAGCTGTTTTGAAGATAGGGCGCAATATAATGATATCCTTTAATACCTTTAAATATTATGAGTAAAATTAAAATAAGATATTATATAGTCTATTTATTTTTAATGATAAGTATTATCATAAACATTTATTATTATAACGTTAACAGCAGATTTTCTAAAAATGAAGAACAACATTTAAGAACTCGTTTAGAAAACGATGCGACTATCTTTTATATGTTAAAAAATCGAAATTTTGAAGGCATTCAAGATGTTTTAATAGAAGACATTTCAACGTATAAGAAAATAATGAAAATTAAATACAAAAGAGAGTTGTCAATTAGTTCTGAAATTGATTCTTTAACTTCATTTATGAAAAAATGAAACAGATACTTCTTATTGCTCTTTTTCCAATCTATTGTTTTAGTGATATGGTACCTTATATGGACAGTCTGCATTTGTATGACTCAACCAGCAACCACATTGTTCACCATTTTCATGATTGGAAGAAACATAATGGTTTTATAGAGTTAAAGAATAAAGACGGTATACAATTATTTAAAGTCACCTCAGGTGCCTTCACTTTTATTAAATTATTTGATGATGATAGCATTATAATCCTACTATCAGAAATACTAATTGATAACCGAGTTCATTTTGCAGTCTACGATTATAGTGGCCATCTTTTATTTAAAACAAAGGTAAACGACTCTAATAGTAACTTTAATGAATATGGTATCCATGCAACAGTTACCAATTTTATATATTGGTACGACTCAAAGCAGCCTATGATTAAACTGAATGACAATGGTAAATATAATAATATTGGAATAAAGACACCGAATAACAAGTTTATATATTTTGATGTTTGTAAAACTTTTAAATGTACAAAACAATAAAAGGGATTGCGCCCGAAGAAAACAGCTTAAGAACGATCGCACAACAGCGCCAGCCCAAAATTTACTCCACTATCGTTCCGTAAACTTCGGGCGATTGGCGCGAACCGTTGTGGGCAATATTCTGTCTCACTCCCCATTAAGAAAGCGCGCTAAAAAGAAAAAGTATAGTTAAAGAGAAAGAAGGAAATAATGGTAGGTGTAAAAATTAAGAAGGCAGAAAAAAGGTATCTTGAAAGAGTAAAAGATATTTTAAGAAATTCCGATTTACCATTTGAAGACATTGATGAAAACT
>JBNKZD010000158.1:0-19346 GCA_050301235.1 Chitinispirillaceae bacterium
TATGAAATTTATATAGATAGGCTTCTAAATATGATGAATCAACTTGTATTGCACTATCACAATATGCTAACCTTTCTTCAAGTGAATTAGCATAGTATGCTTTTTTCAAATAGTTATAAGAACATTCGGATTCTGAATAAACCATTACACATGAAAATACAAGTATTGACAGCGCAATCTTACTTTTTAGATTTACCATAAGTACTTAATCTTAATCTTTCTATTTCTCATAATAAATATTCAAAATTTCAGCTTGCCATTTAGCATAACGGGCGGCTCGAATTTTTAGTGGGGCCTTAACCATTGGAAATTCGAGCTGTTATGGGTTGTTTTTACAATTGCATTTCTCCTACGCCGCTTTCCTCTTATGAAATTTTATTTTTCTTTTAAAAAGACCGATAATTTCAATTTTTTTTATAATAGTATCGGTTTATTTAACAAGAGTACAAGGCTTGGTTCACTATTCAATGTTTATAAGCATCTTTTTCGAAAATATAACAACCAGGAATACATTGTTTATTGGAAATTTTCTTTTTTCCATCAATTGTAATTAATGGGGTTCCATGCAAATATGTACTTTTTGTATAAGTGGTTAGTCTATATACAATAGAAGTTTGCTGATTATTTTGAACTGGTACGATTTTATGAACAGAATTTTCTGACGGTGCAAATGAAAGTAAATGTATTGAAATATTTTGTGCAAGTGATCCTCTTGACCAATAAATTGTATCTCTATATAGCCCGACATTTTGAATATATACAGAATTTCTAAAACCCGTTGAGTAAGGTTCTCTAAAATGAAGTGTGTATTTTGCACTACCCAACAAATTCTCAAGCTGTAAGCTATCAGGCTCTATTGCGTGTGATTTCCAAAAAGGAAAAATAGGGCACTTATAATCTGTGTATAAATAATTAGAGTCAAAATGGGTTTTTTTGAAAAGAGAATCTCCTTTTATCACAATGGAATCAAAATACGTTCTTGAAATCGTGTCAAATTCGGGAGCAAAGAGGGGCCCATACCAATGAATTATTCTTAATCCTGTTTCAGTAATTTTTAGTTGTAACATTGAATCAGACCCGTTTTGAAAGGATTGGCATATTATTATCACAACGGTTTGTGAATCTGTCGTTATCTTTCCACCTGTCTTTTCTATATAATCAGAGAAATAGAAGTATTTCCATTGTGAACCAATATTTGTCGGACCGAAATCTCTGACATTTTCAGCTGTAGATAAAATATAAATTAATATTATTAAAAAAAGTGCCTTCACATTTACCTCCGTATATAATTTGAGAGCACAATTAAATAAGCCCTCATCAAAACTTAAAACTACTTTTATCCACCTTGTTCTTTTTTTTTTGCGGCGCTCTATTTTTCATAATGCAGTTGTAAAAATTTCCCATAACGGTTTGGGTATGGTGCGTGTCCCGCAGGGCATGCACTATACCCGTTGTTGTAGGGCGTATTTTTTTATTTTTTCTTCTATTAATTCAATCATTTCATCCGTATCATTTATTGTCCGAATGTTGTCAATATAGTCTTTCGCAAATCCATTTATTTTATCAGCAATTCTTTCAAGTTCTTCTTGTGTGTCAGATTTAGTCGAAATCAATAGATAGTCATAGTAACCTATATCTTCTCCGATTAAAAGTCCAACGAAAATGTCTTTTGTACCAAGTAATCTCTGAAGATTTGGTTTTTCAGAACCTTGTAAGTGGCTAATTATAGAGTTAGGATTTTCTGAAATGAAAAAGTTTGAAAGATTACTGGCATCACCAAATCCTGGCTTCAAGAAGTCAACTAATTCCTTAAAAGTACTTAATTCAAAAAGTCCTGTTTTGTCTGTAGGTGTTTTATTAACTGGTTTATTGTATTGTGTGATTACAGGACTCTCAGCTTTTTCAAATCCAATGACTTTTCTTTGATAATTGGCCTTAATTACAAACTCGTGCTCCAATTTAAATTCCCAATTGACAAGTTTTGGCGTCTGCTCTAAAGTCTGTTGGATTAAATCTGTTTCCCAAATACCAATTCCTTGCAATTTCATACTTTTACTTAACTCCCAAATCAAAGTCATATAGAGAAGAACATTTTCTCCCGTTGCAAAATTTGAGATATTAAACTTTTCATAGGATTCTGGAAGTCCTTCTCGGTCACACCAATTTTTCCAAAGCCTTTCATTATTGGAAAAATGCTCGTCTCGTCCAATAATTAATTCTTCATCCTTCGGGTAGAAGTGGTACTCGAATACGTCTCCGTTTTTATATGTCTCAAATTTTATCGGATTCATTTTTTATATGCCCTACAACGGGCCGCGGCACTCACCTGCTGTACCAAGAGTAAAGTGTAACGCAGTGGAACTTTATTCTTGGTATGGCAGGTTGCCGCTGTTGTTTGTCTGTTGCAGTTCAGCCCCATTTTTTTTCCTGCGCGCGATTTTTTTCTTTAATTTGATCCTATTTGTCTTTTCATATCTTGAGAAAAACCCCAAACCTCTTGAACTGGGACAATTTTTCTGGAAACCTTATTAATATCTTTACCTTCTTTTGTCCAAAGAAATGGATAAAAAGCAAAACATTGGTTCCCATCTACATTGTGTAAATCATTTTCCCAACCCTTCCAGAACATATTTTCATAAAATTTTGATATTCGATCAGAAAAACAAAAATTTATAAATTCGGAATAATTCAATTCAGTTTGTTCCCAGTTCAAAGTATCTTGAGAAAAATAATAAACTTTACCAATTAAATCTCGTGAAAGACCACCAGCATTTATTGCAAAGAAACCACCAACAGCATCATCTGCAATAAGAAGGTAAGGCATTTGTTCACCAATATTGGAAAAGGTTTTCCCTTTATTCCACTCCATAATACCTCTGTTTAATTTTAGGTTCCCTGATCCCAATATTCTTAACCACCCTTTTTTCACTAAAATACCACCGGTTTCATACACAATTGAACCCATAGGTGATCGAGTAGTTACTTGTAATTCATACAACTCGCGCTCTGCTCTTTTTTCATCTTTTTCTAATATTTCTACTTCACATTCTGCATTCGTGATCCATTCTTTAACTATGGGAAAACCAGGATCTGCATTATTTATTAATTCAGAAAGAGATTTCATAAATTAATCCAATCAATTTAGAGAACAACTGTATTTTTTTCTAAATAAATATCAACTTTTCTAATACCTTTTTTAATTCCTCGCGCGCTTCTTTTTTTTGGGGCTGAACTGCAATTGCAAACAACGGTTCCGGTAAGGCAGAAGTGCTTCAGCATTTGGGTCGAGCGATAGCGAGCCTGCTTTACCGTGTTGGCCGACCCGAAGGGCAAGCGAAGCGCAGAGTTGTTTTTTAAGCATTAGAATGTTTTGCCGCGCTTGTTATAAAATTGCATAGGATGTGCAATTTTACTTTCTTCGAATCAGGCTTAATTAAAAATCATAATTTCTTTAATTTTCCCGTCTTGTTTATAAACAGCCGTTGTTTCTGGAATTCCATATGGTTCTTTTAAGTATTTGCCAATAAATCTATCTTGTGTCGCTTTAATTTCAATTAAAATATTCTTATAGGCATCGTCGTCAATTAAAATTTCTTCAATAGTGTTTCCTTCTCCATCATCATCCTTTTTGATTTTAAGCTTTCCTAAAATGTTCTCTATTTCAGTTATACTCATACCAACTTTTAGTCCATTTTTCAAAATAAATTTATCAGAATTTATAATGACATAGGCAAGTTTATTTTTATCTGGAAATTTCCAATGAAATTCAATTACATGGTTCCCCTTATTATCACGTACATAGAAACCATCACTCCATTCGTCTTTATCATAAAAAATAGTATTGCAGTTTTTAAATTTGTGCGTTATTAGGCTTATTGGCATTTTAAAATTAATTGGTCCTATTTTGTTTTTTGTAACAATTGTGTCTTTTATATCATTTAATGAAGAATAAATCGTTGAATCTAACACAAAGTTTGATGAATTAATTATTGAATCATTTTCAGTTATTGTTTCAGATATGTTTTTCTTTAGTTCAATTTTATCATCTTGAATATTCTTATTATCTTGAGAACAATTAAGAATAAGAAGAAGAAACAGTAAAAATATTTTACTCATAAATAAATTCTTTCCAATTGGGCAGGGACGCCCATTATGTTTTTGCGCGGCATTCTAATGCTTAAAAAACAATTTTGGCCAACTCCTTGGATCAGGAACAAGTTCCTGATCCGTACCTTTCTTCCACCCAAAAAAGCACCTCTCTGCACCATTGCAACCACCGCATTCTCAACAACTTCCGGTAAAATACAAAAACCAAACAGGCTACCGGCAGGTGAAATTGAGAATGAGAATATGTTGAGCAGTTTTGCCGCCGTATGGAATCTTATTCAAGTTATTCGTGCAGCATTATCCGGCAGCAACTGAAAGTGCCTGTTTATAGGTAAATAATATAAGTATAGGGAAAATGCAAGGTGTTTGTGGAGGAGGGAGTTCAGGGTTCGGGGTTCAAAGTTCAGGGTTTAAAGTTCAGGGTTTAAATCGAATACTATTGAGGAAATTGCAAAACTCGTCGTCAGCACCCTTTGACTCCGCTCAGGGTGCGATTTTGAGTCCGTTTGTCGAGCGGTGGTCATTGAGCGGAGTCGAAATGAGTCGAGACAAACGTGGGGTTTTGCAATTACCTCTATTGTCACTAATTTTTCTTTGTAATCATACAACCTGCAACTCAATTTTTACATTACCGCATACAAAGAATGATTTTTTTACACTACCATACTAAATTTCCGTGTATTCTGTGTGTTCCGTGGTTTATTTATTGCCGGCCGGATTGGGAAAATTCTGTACGAAATCGCCTGGTATAATGAGAAGAACTCCTGCCCAGTGGGCAAGTTCACTTGCATGTTGTTCGAGTATTCACGCAAGGCATGCCGGATTTACTTGCAGGCGCTGCAAGTAATTATGCCAGGCTGACAGGTTCACCGGTCTTCCCTACCCAACCGCAATTGAAGCTATTAACCTTCTTATTGCCGATGCAGAAAAAGTGCAGCGCTCAAGAGTGACGCGTTCCGGTAACGAAGAGAAAACTCCGGTCAGCCATATCGATGCAATTGCTGTGACTGATGATGTAACCGCTGCAGCAAAATAACTGCTTTCGTGGTCATACACCTTTTGTATGACCACTCCCCGCTCCTGCAACTCCTTCCTGCCAGCTGTTAATTGCTTTAAATCTTTCACCTGAAATATGAGTGAATGACTTAATCATAGGTGATCATAGCTAAATCCTATCGCCCTTATCGTTCTAATTTTCTACTCTTTTCCGCGCGCGCCTTCTTACCTACTATTTTGCTGCATCCCAAATATGGAAAAATAACGGGCTGGCAAACGCACTCGAAGTACTACGTAAAGTAATGGAGCAGCATTTTGGGTTTCGCCTGTTAGCTGATTTGTTTTTATTGCATTTCAAATACGTATTATTCAGGTTTATCATTGCCTCTTCCTGTAAGTATACTCCTGATTTTCAAATTATCATTTTCTCGCCATTCAAGTAAATCAGCAATAGTTATTCCATTGCAGAAACTTTCCACATCTGTTTTTGCGCCTTTCTCCAATAATTGAAAAACATACCTCATCTCATTATCTTTGAATGCGCAATATAATGGTGGATCACGGAGAGGATAGCAACCATTTATATCTTCACCCATAGCTAAAATTGAATCTAACAAATATGCATGGTTCTTCCAGGTGATAAATTCGAGAGGGGATGGTAGTCTATAAATTTCAAATTCCTCCAAGTCTTTAACTCCTGTCTCATAGAGATCTGGGAACTAAGCAGTATCAGGGTAGCAAGAGGGCGAGTCCGGGAAGCCTGCGTGACGCGAATGCTCTTGAATTGTGTGTAATTGGTCATTTTGATCGGGGGAAAACTTTGGTAATCTTTGACATTGAATTATGTTGGTTCTTGTGGTAATTTCCAGGATGTATCCTGTTCAACATATGGGTGAAGGGTCTTGGCGATGCGGCCTGTTTACTTTTGTTTTCTGAGATAATTGCAATACTCCCAGTTTGTTTCGACTCCGCTCAACAAACGACTCTGGAACGTACCCAGCTGAGTCGAAGAGTACTGATGAAGAGATTTGCAATTACCTCTTCTATAAATTCATTTCCTGAATCTTAGCAGTATTATTCATCGTTAAAGTTCCTCAGTCTTAAATTCGCTATACCCTTCATAGAAATAGCTCACATCAATACCTTTCATAAACAGGGTACTGTCATCGATGCGATCGGTCAGGGCCTGTTTGAGAAGAAATTTTATTTCAATATCTTTCACCACACTGCGTTGCATGGCAGAAAGATACTCTTCTTTATCTACCAGATTCCAGTCGATCACCTGTTTAATCTCTTTTTTAAGGATGAGATCCAGCCAGATACGGGTAGCCCGCCCGTTCCCTTCACGAAAAGGATGGGCAATGTTCATCTCAACATACTTTTCTATGATTTCATCAAAAGTGCTCTGGGGCATGGAGTCAATATGCCCCAGAGACTCCTTAAGATACATCAGCGGCGCAAAACGAAAATTACCTTTAGCTAAATTCACCGTACGAATCTGCCCTGCAAAGCCATAGATATCTTCAAACAGATAGGCATGGATAAAAGCTAATCCGGCGAAGGTTCCCACTTGTACCTTTACAATATCACCAGAGCCAAAAAGCTGTCTGGCTTTCTGTTTACTGATCTTTTCTTCGGCTTTTGCCAGCTCAACCTGATTGGTGATATTTAATTTGTTTTCTAATAACATTTTTTGCCCTTATAAATTTAGCTTAGTTTCATAGCTGTTTAATGTTTAGCAATGATCCCTGGTGTTCCCGCTTTTTGCAGAGCAATATACCCTTATACTCGGATACACAGTAGATAATCGTCGCAAGTATGCCCTAAATGTGCATGCCTTGCATACAACCAGAATGTGTAATAAATTACTTCTTGCCAAATTAGCTGGCATACGTTTGTAGTGTTTCTGGCGTGATCTTTTTTAGGAATATCCAGCATTTTAATGAAATGAGGAAATTATGAAAACATCTGCAGAGTAACCTGATCAATTTTGCTCAAACATCTCAATCCGTTCGGATAAATCGGCAACATCAATTTGACCGGTTTCATAAAGAATAAACAGTTTGTTCTCTTCGGTGAGATGCAGGTCTGTTATCCATAACTGGTTGCCGAGATATAGTCGTGCGTGAAACTCCCTGTTCTGGTATCGATAATTGACAAAGACACTCTGGGTGCTTTGTCCCGCACAGCAGCAGACGATACCTTTATTATTCGCGGCAAATATACGTGGTATATCAGCAGTGGGCGTAACGTAGGTGTTGTATACCGGTGTGTCTATCAACACCATTGTGTTGCCCTCCGGCTTGTAGTGTGCGAACTTCATCGGTTTTCCAGGACTGTTTATTCCATTCATATAGGTGTAGAAACCCGTTTCTGACAGCGTGAAATTCGTTGCCAGATTGTTAACCCGTCCGATCTGTTGCCCGCTGCTGTCGAGTATGCATGTCAACAGGTTCTGGCTGACGTAGATCTTACCGTCCTGAGCGAATGCGAAGTTGGCAGTTGTGCCTCCATTACTTGGAAGGTTGTACCCTTTAATGATACCGGAATCAACCGTTCCCCAGGAAAAAGTGACACAACGCATGAGTGTATCATATGTTGCTGCAAATTTCTGTATCTGGATCAGATAACGAAGATTGATCGGGTTCAGCAGAGTATCATGCTGACCGGATCTGATCGTTATCACTGTATCCAGAGGAAGATATATTGAATACTTCGTATCAAACCTGGCGCGGTACACACCTTCAGCAAGATTGTTTATAGTAAAGGTTCCGTTGCAGGCAAGAGCTGCAACCTTTTTAATGTTACAAAATAAATAATCAGAATAAAATTACAACGTTAACTTAGACCATATCACTATAAAACGGAAGCGACTGATTTCTGAATCTGATACCTCTCTTCTCCTCCGAATGAAGTACATCTTTGTTGAAAATATCTTCAAGTACTGCATCCCAGCTGTAGGTCTGCATAACATGTTTCCGTGATGCTGCACGCATTTCAAGGTAGACCTGTGGATAATTATTGATCAGTTCAAAAATTCCCGTCAATGTTGTTGTCCAGTCAGTGACACTGGATGCATCAGCTATAAAACCTGTTTTCCCGTTGATAATAATCTCCTGCGGGCCACCAACTGATGAAACCACGGCTGGTGTACCACAGGATTGTGCTTCAAGTACTACCATACCGAATGTATCCGTAACACTTGGAAAAACAAGCAGTTGTGAAGATGCATACAGTGCCGGCAATTCGATACGTGGCATTCTTCCGGCGAAATGCACCCTCTTGAATTTTCGCATTTTTTTCCGGTAATCATTAAAATAAGGACCATCACCCGCGAAAATCAGATTAACTGACTGGTTATCTTTAATAAGTGTTCCATACACTTCAGCAAGAAAATCCAGATTTTTCTCATGGCTCACTCTTCCACTGTGAAGCAGCGTTATTCCATCTGTAATACCGAATTTCTTTTTAAGGTACTCTCTTGATCCGATGGGCGAAAAGACCTGTGGATTTATTCCTCGATTAAACATTTTTATTTTTGACGGATTTAAACCTCGTCTGATCAACATCTGTGAATACTCTTTAGTCGGGGATTTTATCGTATCGGCCTGGGAATAAAACCAGTTAACATACTCTTCAGTAATCCTGCACATTGTATCATCACCGAGAATCTGTTTGAATTGATTTGTAAAATCGGTGTGATATACGGAAGTGTTCGGAACATGAAGCAGTTTTGATGCCAGAACACCGAGTAATCCAACAGCACCTGGAGTGGAGATGTAAATTTCATCCGGAGCAGCATCAGAGATAATGTGCATGGATTCGAGCAGTGATGGTATTCTCAAAGTGTAAGTGTTGAAAAATTCAGGGGTATACGAATAAATATTGGGTAGATCGATAACATTCGGTGGTAACGATACATTTTCCGAACGCTCGCGTACAGGAGGAAGACAGGTCACAATGGTGAGGTCAAGGTTTCGCTGGAATGCAATCTGGGCTAGTTCCTGAAGAGTCGCGCTGACACCACTTAGCTCAAGAAGCGTATCGGTGAACCACAGGACTTTTCTGCGTTTACGATCCTGAGGCGGAATGTAGGTTGTTACCAGCTCAGTGTGCAGCTTTTTTGATTGATTAAGAAGATTCAGAGATGAAAAGAACGGGATTGATAGAAAAATTCCCGGTAAAAAACCGGACACACTTTTTATCAAAGAGATCAGGTCACCATCACTGAGAGATTTTCCAAGACGGACAAATAGATCTCTGATCAGCTCATCGGATGCCTTACTTATAGCAGTAGCGATAATTGACAGTTTTTTTTCGGGCGAATCTGTTTTATGTTCCTGCAGTGATTGTACCAGATCGATTAGTGTGGCAGTTAAAGGGTTTTTACTGGAAAATCTTGAAAATTTTAATTTATTCAGGAGCATTCCATTTTTGAAGTCAAGTGGCTTTTCATCAAATATGAGTGAATTAATTGCCCCAAGTATAGAATCAGTAAATGCAGATTTCGATCGCGAAAAGTCGTAGGCAACTTTGTAGATTGCAAATGCAAGTTCCTGATACCCATTATTGTGCCCCTGGCTTCTGGTCTGTTTCTGGAGAATTCGAGCAAGAAACTCATCTGGTGTTGATGCATCCGCAACGGTGTATGTTTTTCCAATGAATAAACCACTGTGATCATCAGATCCGCCAACTCGCCCTTTATACCATGAATCGGTAGTTGCTGGTGCATAAAGATACTTTTCTGACAGTGTTTTCAGAGTATCTGGTGTAAATGAATCGAAAACCTGTGTCAGGATTTCACTGCAATTCTTCTGCCTGCTTCCATTGTTCGTTTCAAATATATCAAACATCAGAAAGAGTTGTTCCATCTGCTCAAATGTCAGCATACCGTTTACAGCAAAGGTTGGATGAGCTACTGCATGCGGCAGTTTTTCGGCCAGCAGAAGCTGCCTGAGTTCAAAAATATTACTTCTGGCACTATCTATCAGCCGAAACTGGTTTTCATCCAGACCCCAGACCAGAATGTGTATTTTGGTCCCATTGTCGGTAAAGTAAGTTGTCGATTCAACCCCAATGAATACATCTGAGGGATGCCTGTCGCGTAAGCGCAACGCTCCTTCGATCGTATTATGATCGGTAAGTGTAACAAAATCCATTCCTTCACGTTTTGCCTGACGATACACTTCTTCAGGTTCAATGTAGGATTCTTTTGTACCAAGCCTTTGAAGAAACCATTCTGATGGGCGTTCAGAGTATGATGAATGTACATGAAGATCAACTTTTGCCATTAGAAACCTCCTTTAGGCAGATCCGGTTTTTATAAATTGCTATCATTTTGATTGTATTTACAGATACTTTTAAATTCTTCATGAAGAGAACAACTGTAAGTAAAAAAAAGAAAGGACACCCGATATTCTGATTATCAGGTGTCCCTGGGGGTTGGTGAAGACAATTAAGTGGTGGATAGGTATTGTAATAGATAAAAAAATGCTCCGGCTAAAATTTTTTTTCAGGTAATACGATAATCATGATGTAAAAAATGTATATTGATAAAGTTCATTTTTTTCTCTCCATAAAATGTTTTGAAATTTATTCACACTTTAAAAATCGTTAACAAAAATTAGATTACTATTAGAAATAGATGTGTTTTCGGTTAGAAACGATTTTCGGTAAGCGGAGTTGTTGTTATCCTTAAAATTGAATACAAACTTTTTACTCACCTAACTCCAATCTAACAATGCTCTAACATTTTCCTAACACACATCTAACATTTTTCAGTTCGTTTCGTACTTAATTTAAAAGGAGCGATTCATGCCAGAAGCAAATTCAAAAGATCAACCAATGATAGGATTTGACCTTGGCGGCACAAAAATGCTGGCACTTGTTTTAGATGCAAACAACAAAATCGTCGCACGTGAGAAGAAAAAATCAAAAGACGCCGATGAAAACGCTGTCAGAATTGATCGAATAGTCAGAGTAATCAGGAATACTATTGACAATTCAAAATTTTCCGATAAAAGAATTGCAGGAATAGGAGTGGGCGTTCCCGGTACGCTGAATATTAAAAAGGGTATAATTCTTGAAGCACCCAACCTTGGGTGGAAACAGGTAAATTTAAAAGAGCATCTCGAAAAGGAATTTGCATGCCCTGTGACCATTTGTAATGATGTCGATGCAGGAATTTATGGTGAATACACCATGGGTGCAGCACAAAACGCTTTTTGTGCACTGGGGGTATTTCCCGGAACCGGCATTGGCGGTGGTATGGTATATAATGGAAAATTATTTACAGGTAAAACAAACTCTGCGTTTGAAATAGGTCATTTTCCAGTTATTCCCAATGGGGTTCGGTGCGGTTGCGGCCGTTTTGGCTGTCTAGAAACGGTGTCATCACGCCTTGCGATTGCAGCTTCTGCTGCCGCAGCGGTTTACCGGGGTGAAGCTCCGGCTCTTAAGAAGATCGCAGGCAGTGATCTGAGCAATATCAAAAGTGGAGCTCTTGCCGAGGCGATCAAAGCTGGTGATGTCGTGGTTGAAGAGATAGTCAGGAATGCGGCAATCCATCTTGGCCGCATAATAGGTGGAGTTATCAATCTACTGACTCCTGATAAAGTTATTTTAGGCGGAGGCCTTGTTGAAGCGATGCCCTCCCTGTTTTTAAAAAATGTAGCACAAAGTGCCAGGGAATATGTGATGCCTTCATTCTCAGGATTATATACCATTGCGGCAGCTTCGCTTGGAGATGATGCAACGGCTCTGGGAGCCGCAGCATGGGCAAAAACGATCAGTAAAGATTTATAATATGGTAAAGAAAAGTAATCAAAAAAATGAGTCGCAATCTGCAGATCAAAGCCGGTCTGTCTGTGCAGTTATCGATGTGGGTTCAACATCAATAAGGATGATAATAGCGCATGTGGAGCAAAACGGTAAACTGTCGGTTATCGATTCTCTTCAGCAGGCAGTTTCACTGGGAAAGGATACCTTTTCCCGTGGATTTATTGGAAAAGAGAGCATCGATGCCTGTGTTAAAACTCTGAAAAGTTACCGAAGAATGCTTAAAGAGTATAATGTTGAAAAAGAAACATGTATCAGAACCATTGCGACATCAGCAGTCCGTGAAGCGGCAAACAGAGACGCTTTTATCGATAGAATTTATATCGCTACCGGATTTTACATTGAAATTATCGATGAGATTGATATTGCGCGATTAACCTATCTCAGTATCAAATCCTGCCGTGACAACCATAAGTTTGAGTGGGGAGAGAACCTGCTCATCGCAGAAATCAGCGGGGGCAGCACAGAAGTTCTTCATCTTGAACAGAACAAAGTGATATTATCGCACAACTATCGATTAGGTTCTTTAAGAATCCGTGAAGCGCTTGGTGAAATACCTGCACCACTGAGTCGTCATCGGGACCTCATGGAAAATGACATTATCAGGACCGTAAAACAGATCGCCGGCAGTATAGAAAATAATACTAAATTATCATTCATCACTCTGGGTGGTGATATAAGGCTTGCGGCATCAGAAATTAATCCATCCTGGAACAGCGATGACCCGCTGAAAGTACCCGTAGTACATTTACTGAAATTTATCAATGACATTTTTTCCATGACAATAGAGGATGTTGTCCATCGGTACCATCTCAGTTTCTATGATGCAGAGACGCTTGGACCGGCACTCCTTTTTTACTATCATTTAGCCAGTCAGCTTAAACTGAAATCACTCATCGTGACCGGTATTTCGCTACGACATGGCGCATTGATTGAGATGAGCCTGCATGGATCACTGAGTAAGGATTTTGTTCAGCAGGTGGTGAATTCAGCGTTCGAAACAGGACGCAAGTTTCAGTTCGATGAGTCACATGCTGTTCGTGTTTCAAAACTGGCATTGATACTTTACAATGCACTTGCAAAGGAGCACGGTCTGTCATCGATAGCAGAACTCCACCTTCATATAGCATCACTACTGCACGATATCGGTTCATTTATCAATACCCGCAGTCATCATAAACACTCGATGTATATCATTCAGCACAGTGAACTCTTCGGTCTCAGCAAAAAGGATCTTACCATAATTTCACTTATTGCACGGTACCATCGCCATGCATCACCAAAACCGGAACACGATGTATATAATCAATTATCGCGGGACCAACGGCTTACCATTGTTAAACTTGCTGCAATTTTACGGATTGCTGATGCTCTTGATCAATCAGATACCAGACATCTTAACTCAATAGAATGTGACCTTTCACAGGACGACCTTATCATCTACCTTACAGGGATCGATGATGTCTCACTTGCACAATACAATATCAAAGGAAAAGGATCGATGTTCGAAGATGTATTTGGTTTGAATATTATTCTACGTAAAAAAGTAATTCCGGAGTCACAATAAATGCCCAAACGAAAAATTCCTTTTACTAACAGAGAACTCACCTGGCTTCAGTTCAATACCCGCATACTTGAACAGGCACAGGACAGCGAAATACCTTTGCTTGAACGACTGAAGTTCATTGCTATCACAAGTTCTAATCTCGATGAATTTTTTATGGTCCGTGTTGGTGGCCTGCAGTTATTATCAAGTGAAGGGATACGGAAACCTGACCCCTCCGGCCTTACACCTGACCAGCAATTAAAGGAAATCGATAAATCTGTACATCAAATGGTTGATAGTCAATACAAACTCTATCTTGATTCAATTGAACCGGCGCTGAAAGCAGAGCAGATCCGAAGAATATATTCATCAGAACTTTCTCAGACGCAACATTCATTTATCGAGAATCTTTTTGACAAAGATATTTTTCCCCTGCTCTCCCCTTTTGCTGTAACACCACCACGGCAAACGCCATTACTTCAGAACCGTGGTCTTCACTGTGTTATCAGGTTAAAAGGTGAACCGGCAACTCCAAAACAACCGCGCTACGCAATAATAGCTATTGGTAAACTCCTCAGCAGAATAATCTCACTTCCCTGCACCAGTGGATGGGAATACATTCTCATTGAAGATGTTATCACCATGTTTGCTTCACATTTTTTTCCTGGTGAATCAGTTGAGGAGTGTATTCCATTTCGGGTTACACGAAATGCCGATATGTGTGTGCGTGAAGACCTTGCATTTGATCTTCTCGCCGAAATGGAAGAGATCATCGATGAAAGAAAGCGAAGTGATGTTGTCAGACTCGAAATCGGGAATACAGCATCAGCTCTCATTATGACATTTCTGAAAACAATATTTGAGTTAACCGATTCGGAAGTATATCGGATTCCCGGACCACTTGATTTGTCATCATTCATGAAATTAACTGAAGTGTCAGAATATTCTCACCTGAAAAATGAGCCCTGGCGCCCCCAGCTTTCGTCCCTGATCAAACCCGGTGTTCCCCTTTTTGATATCATTAAAAAGAGACCTGTTTTTCTTTACCACCCTTATGAAAGTTTTGAACCGGTTGTCCGATTCATCGAAGAGGCCGCTTCCGATCCGGATGTAATCACTATCAAACAGATTCTCTACCGTACAAGTCGCAACAGCCCTATCGTAAGTGCACTTGTCAAAGCAGCTGAACGTGGAAAATTTGTCACTGCTGTTGTCGAATTAAAAGCTCGATTTGACGAAGAAAGAAACATTGAGTGGGCCCGCGAACTTGAAGACGCCGGTGTGCAGGTGCTTTATGGTGTCAAAAACCTCAAAACGCATGCGAAAGTCTGTCTTGTCATTAGAAAAGAACCTCAGGGGATGGTTCGATATATGCATTTCGGAACAGGTAATTATAATGAAATTACAGCACACCTGTATAGTGATATCAGTTTTCTGATCTGCGATGAAGATCTTGGCTCCGATGTCTCTGCATTTTTCAATGCAATAACCGGTTATTCGCAACCGGTTAAATTTAAAAAGCTTGAAATGGCTCCCATTGGGTTAAGAGACAAGTTAATTGAACTTATCGAAAGTGAAATCGAACGCAAACGACAGGGTCAAAAAGCATTTATCCGTGCAAAAATGAATTCTCTGGCTGATCCACAGGTCATTGCAGCACTCTATGAAGCCTCAAACGCGGGTGTTTGCATAGATCTAAATATTCGTGGTATCTGCTGTCTTCGTCCGGGAATTAAAGGTGTCAGCGAAAATATCAATGTCGTAAGCATTGTAGATCGTTATCTGGAACACAGTCGTATTATTCATGTTTCACAAGGTGGACATGATAAAGTTTTCATGTCGACAGCAGACTGGATGCCACGGAATCTGGACAAAAGAATCGAACTACTGGTGCCCATAGATGACCCGGTTGCCCGGCAGCGTTGCATAAACGTTCTGGATACCTGCTTTTCTGATAATTGCAACTCATGGAAATTACAATCAGATGGAACCTGGATTCGAAAGAAGCCTGGTAAGAAAAAAGCAGTCAGGAGTCAGGAGGTTCTTTATAAATCAGCGCAGACTCAGATTAAAAATGCGCTTAAAGCACGTCGAACTCAGTTTGAGCCACATCGTCCATCATCACGGAGTGTTTAGCCTGATTGTCTCATTGTCTTTTATTCCCTCTGTCCCTTTGTCCACACGTCATTTCCCCCTCTTTTTCTTCTCTTTAGGTTCCGGTAACTCTCTTACAGATATCCTTATTAATTCACTGACCCAATCGCGATCATCAACTTTATCTTCGATTAGAAAATACATTTTTGCACCTGGATATGGAGGAGCTTCTTTTACTTCACCAATAAACGCTCTCCCGCCTTCCGTAGGCTTTACAAAAAGTTGATTATCACATAGTAGTGCAACAACTTTACCATCAGAATACAATGCATATTCACCAAACATTTTTTTTGAGGTGATTGTTCCGGCGTTTTCTATCTGTTCTACTATAAAATCAGCGTATTCTTTATTTGTTGCCATTGATGTTTTCTTTGTTAAATTAAAACGATGTATTTTAATAATACTATTAACAACCTGACTGCGGGAAAAAGAGAAAGAATTGGAGATTGCAGGACAACCGTGAGCAAAGAAAAATTAAAACTATATATAATTGCTGATCCTCTCAACCCTCTCCACCTCAACCACCTCGACATCGAACTCCTCAGTTACCTTTCCATAAATCAAAAAAGGAGCCTGCCAGGAAAGTATCGCTGCAAAGTTTTTATATGCATCAGGAAAAAATACGGTCTCGAAAGTTGCGGTTTCATCTTCAAAGGTTACAAATTCCATCGATTCGCCACCGCTGGTTGAAACGGTTTTTGATGTAATACACCAGCCCGCTATTGCGATTTTTTTGCCAATATACTTTCTGATATTGACAGCAGTAATTTTCATTTTATTTCTGTCAACCATCAGCGTAAGTGGATGACATACCGTAAGAAAGCCAAGTGTTTTATACTGATAGATCAGGTATTGTTGTTGTGATAAAGCTGGTAATGGTGGTGAACTGCCATCAGAGAGTGAACGGTAGTACTGTCGCATCATCCAGAACTGTTTCGCACGGTTTGCATCGCGTTCGATGGTATCAAACGCACCGGTACTTATCAATTTTTCAACATCAGATTCATCAATTGCAGTTCTTTTAATAAAATCAACTATTGACTGGTAGGTTCCCCCTCTTTGACGCTCTTCTATGATGCGCTGCTGAGCTTTACTGCTCAACCCTTTTATCTGGCAAAGACCGGTGATAACAGTTGTACCTTTTGAATAATATCTGATTTCACTTTTATTAACATCTGGCGGTATGACCGTAAGCCCCAGCCGCATTGCTTCAGAAATATATGCCTGTGTTGAATAGAAGCCGCCATAATTGGAAAGCACCGCTGCTATAAATGCAGCAGGATAATGCGCTTTGAGATAGGCTGATTGAAACGAGACTTGTACATAACTTGCCGAATGAGGTTTGCAGAATGAATACCCGCTGAATGACAACATCATCTCCCATACAGTCTTGATAACATCATCGGATATGCCATTTTTTCGACACCCCTCATAAAACATTTTGCGGAAATCATTGAAACGCTGATGTTTCTCCCGTTTTGACATTATTTTCCGTAACATATCAGCGTCCTCTACCGAAAATGATGCCAGTGCCATCGCAGCTTTTGACACATCTTCCTGGTACACCATTATTCCAAATGTTTCGGAAAGCGTATCCAGCAGTGCGGGGTGTACAGGTGTGAACGGTTCACCTTTAAGACGGTGCACATATTCTCGAATGTATTTATTTGCAGCAGGACGAATTATCGATGAGTGAATAACCAGGTGCTCAAAATCACCATGAGCAGTCTTCCTCTGTAAAAGTCGCATTGCTGGGGATTCCACATAGAACACCCCCATTGTTTTACCTTTTGCGAGCAGGTCGATGGTTTTCTGATCCGATTGGGGGTCCCATCGCTGTTCATCCAGGGTTCCATACTCACTCTGAACATTCCTGATCGCATCACGGATAACCGCAAGTGAACGGTTCCCCAGAAGATCTATCTTTACAAGCCCCATCTCTTCAGTTCCATCTTTTTCCCACTGAACAATGGGAAATCCCTTTGCAGATATCTGAACAGGTACATAATGAGACACTGGCTTCGGTGTAATTACAACACCACCACAATGCGTCCCAATACCTCTTGGCTTGCCGATCAGTTTTGCAGCAAGAGCAAATATTTCCGGCCAGGGTTGATCAAGAATCATTCCTTTAGTCGAGGGCCAACGGCTGAAATACTCCTGCAGAAGTTGTGGATTTTCAGGAAGATTGATAAAATGCGGGATCTTTTTGGTCACCACACTGATCTCATCTTCAGTCATACCGAAAAGCCGTGCAGCTTCACGGAGCGCCATTCGGGCACCACAGGTCTGATGCGTTGCAACCATCGCAGCATGTGAAGTTCCATATTTTTTAAAAACATACTCAAGAACCGCATCGCGTTCATCCCAGGCAAAATCGACATCGATATCCGGAGGATCTTTTCTCCCGGGATTAAGAAACCGTTCAAACATCAAATTATAGCGAACCGGATCAACATTGGTTATTCCCAGTGAATAAGCAACGATACTCGATGCTCCCGAGCCACGACCGCAGGTTCGCGGAGACTGCTTTACAATATCATCCACCACAAGAAAATAATCGGCAAAACCTTTCCTGATAATTAAATCCAGTTCATACTCTATCCTGTCGGTAACCTTTTGCTGCAGCGGGTGTTCATAGCGAAGTGATGCACCCTGGTAGGTTTTTTCACGCAAAAGCTCAACCGCACCTTTTTGTCCGGATGCAAACTCCGGCATCACCGTTTTACCAAAAGTGATCCGGCACTGAACAATCTCCGCAAACTCTTCAGTTGTTTGTATAGCAGAATCGAACATCTGAAATCGTGATTTGATCTGCTCCCATGTTTCAAACCGTGCAGACTTATCAAACAGTTCATCTTTGCTGAGACGCGAAACAGTTGTATTGTTACCTATAGCCCGCATTGCTTTATGTAATTCAAAATCATCATCATTAATAAAAACACAATCCGGAATAATGCAACACTGGATTTTACTATCTTTAACCGATTGCGGAGGAACCACAGGGCGTTTCATTCTGTAGTAAAGGGTGCAATCATTTTTCAGTTGTGTAATTAACGAAAGATTATCGGTAACAACGATTATACCGTCAGCGTACTTTTTACATGAAGCGGCAACGGTAAAGGATTGATTACAATGAGATTCGGTAATAATCTGGCACAGTGATGAGAATGCGATCTGATCCGATGCATATATTAGTGCATCTCCATCCTGAGCTGTGATATGTGCACCAATCACAGGTTTCAGATCGTATTTTTCGCAATTGTTGAGGAATTCGGGTAAGCCATATAGATTATTACGATCGGTAAGTGCAAGTGAAGTATATCCAAGCAATTTGGCAAGTTTGCAGAGTGTATCTGGCGAATGGATACCACGAAGGATTGAGAAGTATGATAATGCAGATAGTAAAGTCATAATTCTCCCTCGCCTCTCTCCCTAGCCCTTTCTCCACCTTGTGGAGAAAGGGAACAATCACAACATTCTCTTCTTTCCCCCTCTCCATTCACTAATGGAGAGGGGGACCAAGGGGGTGAGGCAATCGCGAACCATGCAAAATCATAATTCGCATTATTCTCCCTCGCCTCTCTCCCTAACCCTCTCTCCACCTTGTGGAGAAAGGGAACTACCGCAACATTCTCTTCTTTCCCCCTCTCCATTCACCAATGGAGAGGGGGCCAGGGGGTGAGGCGATCGCGAACCATGCAAA
>JBNKZD010000159.1:0-4634 GCA_050301235.1 Chitinispirillaceae bacterium
GCTCTTTCAGAGCTTGCGAACATGAGAACCCATGCGTTTACACTCGCTCCCCTTCTCTTTCAGGAGAAGGGGTTGGGGGATGAGGTTCACCTGCGAAGCAAACAATAAGAACCCGCGATATCAATCACCTGCACATTCCACATTTTATAATGTTTCTCCTACAGAGAAAATGAGTTCGCAAATTATCCATTTTTACTACAGTAATGATGGCTCTACAAGCCATAGAACAGTATCTCTTCAGCAACCATAGACACACGCTAAACCGCGTTAGGGAGGACAGAAGGTGCCATCCGTAACGGAGTGCAGGATGGCAGTCTTTACAGACCAAGGTGGTTCCTCCACACTTCGGCTACGCTCAGTGACCACCGCAGGGATGTAAAGACCGCAACGAAGTGGAGCCTGGCGGAGGCCCGACCGAAGGGAACGCCCAAATTAGTGACTTAGTGACTAGCAGGTAACTTAAGATAACGACAGATCTGCATATACCATAATTTCGCATCATTCTTCGATTAAACTCAGGATGAGCACAAGGCTGGTTGAAACATGAGTTATTGCTGAACCCCCGAATTTTTGGATAAATCTTCACCCCCCGCAGTTTGTATATTATCTATTATATAAGTCTAAATGACGAAACGATTGCTTACATTGATCAAAAATCGTGTAACAGATCAATTTTGAAATAAAACAATCTACATTTATATCCAAGGACTAAGAAACATGGCCCAGCAGCAGCAGAAAGTTAAAACAGCTATTACACCAACACGCAATGAAGATTACCCGGAATGGTACCAACAGGTGATAAAAAATGCCGATCTGGCTGAAAATTCGCCGGTTCGTGGTTGTATGGTGATCAAACCCTGGGGATATAGTCTGTGGGAAAATATCCAGAAAGTGCTGGATTCGAAGTTCAAGGCGACTGGGCATCAGAACGCCTATTTCCCTCTTTTTATTCCAAAAAGTTTTCTTGAAAAAGAAGCGGAGCATGTCGAGGGGTTCGCCAAAGAGTGCGCTGTGGTTACACACCACCGGCTCGAAGCTGGCCCTGATGGGAAACTGATACCGGCCGGTGAACTTGAAGAGCCTCTGATTGTGCGGCCGACATCGGAAACGATCATTGGAGCAATGTTTGCAAAATGGGTACAGTCATATCGGGACCTTCCACTGCTGATCAATCAGTGGGCAAATGTTGTCCGCTGGGAGATGCGCACACGTTTGTTTTTGCGAACTGCGGAATTTCTCTGGCAGGAAGGGCACACGGCACATGCCACACGGGAAGAGGCTGAAATCGAAACGAAAACCATGCTCGATGTCTATGCTGACTTTGCAGAAAATTATATGGCAATGCCGGTAATCAAGGGTGAAAAAACCGCCGGTGAGCGATTTCCTGGTGCTGTTTCTACCTATTGTATCGAGGCAATGATGCAGGATTGTAAAGCTTTGCAGGCAGGAACTTCACATTTCCTTGGTCAGAATTTCTCCAGAGCATCCGAAATCAAATTTCTTGACTCAACCGGTAAGGAAGAGTATGCCTGGACCACCTCATGGGGTGTTTCGACCCGTCTTATCGGTGGTTTGATCATGACTCATGGTGATGATGACGGGCTGATTCTGCCACCACGACTGGCACCATCGCACATTGTCATTCTTCCGGTTGTCCATGAAGACAATGCTGCTTCGGTATTTGAATATTGTGATTCACTTGCTGCAGAGCTTCGTGCACAGAGTTACAATAACGGCACGGTCTCGGTGGTTGTTGATAAGCGCGAAGGACGCGGAGGTGATAAAGTCTGGTCATGGATCAAGAAGGGAATTCCGTTGTATCTGGAAATCGGTCCCAGAGATATGGCTTCAGAATCGGTTTTTGTAGGACGACGGGATAAAAGCCGTAAAGAGCGTTATTCTCAATCCCGCAGTGAATTTGTTGCAACAATTTCTTCACTGCTTGATGATATCCAGAAATCGCTTCTGGACAAAGCAGCTGCCTTTAGGGAATCGAATACAAAACGTATTGATACGAAAGATGATTTCTATGCATATTTTACACCAAAAAACAAGGAAAAACCGGAGATTCACGGCGGCTTTGCACTCGCTCACTGGAACGGATCTTCAGAAGTTGAGAAGCGAATCAAGGAAGACCTTAACGTGACCATTCGGTGTATACCCCTTGATGCACCAGCTGAGAAGGGAAAATGTGTTATCACCGGTGAGCCTTCGGAGAGACGGGTGATCTTTGGGAAATCCTACTAACATTCCTGAATTAATAAAATTATTTTATCAATCTACAACAGGTAAATTATGAAACACATCAGTTTCAAATCGGTATTTTTCATAGTAGTGGTTACAATTCTATCCATAGTGTACCCAGCATCTGCTGAAAAACCTGCCGAAAACAAAGATTCTTTATCACTCCGACAGCGCCTGAGAAAAAGTGATTTTTTTCTTATCCGTATATTCACCAGAAAAGGTCTCGAAGCAGATTCTGTTGTACAGCATATCGAGGGATTATGGTCTACTGCAAACAGTGATTACCAACAGCATAAATTTCTTGAGGCTGCTTATGGTACAGAACAGATTTTATCATCATGGGGTCCCTATCTTCTCGCATTAAAACGGGTACATAAGAAGCCATCTTTTAATGGTGACCAGCTGACGATATTTATCAGAATGTGCCGGGTGTATAACAATATTTACCCATCTGTACTTCAATTAACCAGGATTGCATCAACACTACCTGCCGATGAAGAAACGATTGTAGAACGAAACCGTCATGAACTGATTGCACTGGTTGACTCGGTTCGCAAAGAGATTCGGGATACCGTTGCAAGATACCCGGATGATAAACAGTCGGTGCTGTATGCGTACCGGTTTGTTATTTCCGCAGCAGAAAAAGTTGATACACTGTTGAGCCAGGTCTACAATCAGGAACGGTTGAACTTCTCGGTTAAGAACCGTTTTTTTTATAACCGTATGAAGGAGTCAAACAGCCCTGATGCACTCAGACAATTTGTTGACGACTGTGATTACTATGGTGTTGATAAGGAGTGGTGTGAACGTGCAAGAACAATTCTTCACCCGGAAATACCGACTGCAACAACCGGCTTTGAAAGTGCAAAAATTGTTGCCCCGCCTTCATCACGAAAGTTATCAGCTGCAGATCAGATGCATGAGCAGTTCATCACAGCAGTGACATCACGCAATGTGGAACTTCTGGAAACCTATATAAAGAGATACTCTGCAAAAAAATACAGAAGAACAGCGCAGATTGACAGTGTCAAATCCGTTCTCAGTGGTGTGCGCATGGAGATTAAACGGGAAACAGCATTTGCATCAGACCACCCCTACTTTAATGATGCCGCAGATCCGGACCGGTTCTTTACTGTGAAATTCAAGGGGCTGGATGAACGTGGAGAAGCAATTATTCAACCGTTGATAGATACCTTCACAGCAAATCTCCCGACTCTTAAGGGAATACGTTTTCCGGCGGTACTGCTTGTTGATTATTCGGCTGTGCCTCCACTCTATCTTTTAAATGCGTATGTCCACGAAAAGAAAGATATTACCATTAAGGATTCATCAGGACAACAGTATGCAATGACAGAAGGGGCATCAGGCGCATTCAACATTCTTGACATTTTAAGCCGCAATTGTACAGAACAGCTGAAAAGCAATGGTATCTCATTCGGTTACCCTCCGGTATTTGCGCTCCGTGTTCTGAAAAGCAGTCAATCCTACCTGACAATGTATGCAAGCGGGAAAATTCCAGGCGGATATGAATTGTATAATTTTTATGATATTAGAACCCCCGCTATTCAAAATATACGAATTCCGCATGAGTCAAAAGCTATTGAAATACAAGTCCCGGGAGATACGAGTACCGAGGGGAATCGTGTGATCTGGGAGTTTTTCGGGAAGTAAAAGTAATTTACATCGACCGAAATTGCGGATACTTGAGAAAAAGGCCTGTAGGGCCTTCATTATTGTAGCCTTCAATGTAAAACAAAATATCCTCATTCCCTGGAGGGGAATCATTATATGAAACCCGGCGTTTTTACGCAGTTGTATGTTCAAATTGTTTTTGCGGTTGAAAAATAGACAATGTCTATTGCGAAACAAAGAGTATAATGACGAGATTTTCAAATACATAAGCGGAACTATCACAAATCTTAAAAGTAAGTCAATTATCGTTAATGGCGTTGAAGATCATATTCATATTTTTTTAGGATTGCACCCCACATCAAGTATTTCAGACCTGGTAGGAACTATTAAAAAAAGTTCTTCTTCATTTATTAATGACAAAAAATGGTTTTATGGAAAATTCTCCTGGCAAGATGGATATGGTGCATTCTCTTACAGTCGTTCTCAAATTGATGATGTATTTAAGTACATTCAAGACCAGCAAGAACATCATAAAAAATCAACATTTAAGCAGGAATATATCACGTTATTGGAAAAATTTGGGATCGATTATGATGAAAAATATTTGTTTACGTTTTGTAACTATTCAGGTACTTTGGATCAATGTTTACAGGGCCGCTCGTGTTGAGCTTGTCGAAACATGAGCATTTTTCGCACTCCTCCTATCCTTCGACAGGCTCAGGATGAGCGGAATCGCCATTTTACGTACCTGAATAGTT
>JBNKZD010000160.1:0-3682 GCA_050301235.1 Chitinispirillaceae bacterium
CCTGGATATGTATGCACACCCCTCTACAACCAGGAATATTGAACTTCTGAGGAGTTATGGAAATGAAATAATCCCGGCAGAATTCGGAGAACTTGCGAGTGGACTGGTAGGCAATGGCCGAATGGCTGAACCCGAGACCATCCTTACCTCGATCGAAGAGGTACTGAAAAAAAAAAGCCCGCTAAATAAATTCTTTCAGGGTAAAAAGGTCCTCATCACCGCTGGCCCTACTCACGAAGCAATCGATCCGGTCCGCTTTATCGGAAATCATAGCTCCGGTAAAATGGGCTTTGCAATTGCTATGGAATGTGCTGCAGCCGGCGCCAGTGTAACTTTGATCAGTGGCCCTACTTCTCAAAGCATTCAGCATCCGTTAATTGAATTAATAAATGTGGTAAGTGCAGATCAAATGTATGCTGCAGCTGATTCACGATTTGACGATGCAGATATAACAATCCTGGCAGCAGCTGTTGCAGACTATAAGCCGCAGGTAATATCATCTCAAAAAATTAAAAAAACCTCGGGCGAGCTATCCCTGGAGCTGACAAAAACTGTAGATATTGCCGCTACGTTAGGCGCTAAAAAAAAATCCGGACAGCTGATGGTTGGTTTCGCGCTGGAAACGGAGAATGAGCTTTCCAATGCCGCAGAAAAACTGCAGAAAAAGAATTTTGACCTCATCGTACTTAACTCTCTGAAGGATGAAGGTGCTGGCTTTGGTCACGATACCAACCGAATTACTATTCTGGATAAACACAATCAGGAGAATTCCTATCCGTTAAAAAGTAAAACTGAGGTCGCCCGTGATATTCTGGAAGCGATCGTTAAATTTAACGTATGAGATTTATCATCTTCGGATTTTTACTATTTGTCATTGCCGGCCATAACGGATACGGGCAGGAATTAAATTGCCGTGTCTCAGTGAATGCAGACCAGGTACAGACCTCCGATCGCCGCATTTTTGAGGATATGGAAACTGCTTTCGAACAATTCCTCAACAATACCCAGTGGACCAAGGATATTTTTGAGCCTTCCGAACGAATCGGGTGCAATATCATTATTACCCTTCAGAATACACCTACACTGGGATATTTTTCAGGCACCACGCAAATACAATCGTCCAGGCCCATATTTAACAGTAATTATGAATCAATACTACTGAATTTTGCCGACCGCGACTGGCAATTCGAATATATTGAGTCAATGCCGCTCAATTTTAATGAGAATATTTTTACATCCAACCTCACATCATTACTGGCATTCTATGCCAACGTTATCCTGGGAATGGATTATGATTCCTACGGTGAATTATCAGGTAACCCGTTCTTCCAGCGGGCATTGAATATTTCCAATAATGCGCAGACTTCCAACAGGCCCGGATGGGACGCATTGGGCAGTACACGAAACAGGTATTGGCTGATTGAAAACCTTACGAACCAGCAGATGCAGGGTCTGCGAAGCGGAATATATAAATACCACAGGCTGGCTCTGGATACATACTTGCAAAGTGGAGACGATGCCCGAAGTACAATCCTTACAGTTTTAAAAAATCTTCAGCAGGTTAAACAGCAGTATCCAAACTCTATATTTGTGATAAGCTTCCTTGATGCAAAAAGGGATGAGCTTATCAATTTATATTCTGAAGGTGATTTGAACACACGAAGACAGGCATTCGAAATTTTAGCGAACCTTGACCCTTCAAACAGGGCACGGTACGAACAAATGCTTAAATGATATGGCAAAACGGCAGGTTCGGATCAAAAATCAAAATCTGAAAGAAAATATTTCAGAGTTTTCAGGACAAAAAATTCATATAATTAAGAAAAATGGAAGTGTTATATTCATTGAACTTTCCGGCGTAAATCAGGATTCCCTGACCGGAAAAAATATGAGGCTCAACCATGTTAACATTCCATTTGAGGAGATTGAAGAAGTGATCGTCGATATTCAGAGTTAAATGCTTACAAACCTGATCATAAAGAATTATGCGCTCATTCAACACCTGGAGATGCGCCCGGTGGATGGACTGAACATTATTACCGGAGAGACTGGTGCTGGTAAGTCTATTATGCTGGGTGCCGTTGGGTTATTACTTGGTAATCGCGCAGATACACGTGTCCTTTTCAATGCAGAGGCCAAGTGTATCATCGAAGGCAGCTTTGCGATTGAGGATTATAATTTGCAGGGCTTCTTCAAAAACCAGGAGCTCGACTATGAACCTGAAACCATCATACGACGCGAAATCAGTCCGTCGGGCAAATCAAGAGCATTTATCAATGATACTCCCGTTACACTTGATATTTTGAGAACACTGGGAGAGCGGCTGATGGATGTCCATTCACAGCATGAGACACTTCTTCTGGCAAAATCTGCTTTTCAGATGGATCTCATAGATGCTTATGCCGGTATTCTCGAAGAAAGAAACGACTTCAAAAAAAGTTACAGGGAATACAGAAAACACCAGGAAGAACTGCGGAAACTTCAGGAACTCCGGGCAAAAAAAGAACAGGAGGCAGATTACCGGCACTTCATACTCCAGGAATTGGCAGAAGCGAATTTGCAGGTCGGGGAGCAGGAAGAACTTGAACAGCAACTGGCGGTTCATGAAAATGCCGAAGAAATAAAAAGCAATCTTACTGCCGCCGGTAATGTATTGCAGGAAGATGAATATTCTGCTTTACAAGCCCTTCGGCAGGCACAGCAATTTCTGAATGGACTTCGCAAGTTCTCACCTGATTACGAAACTGTTTTTGAAAGGATTCGGAGCGCTTTTATAGAAATTGATGACCTTGTGTCGGAACTGGGCCGTCTCAATGATCTTGTGGAATTTGATCCAGAAAAGACAGAAATAATCCAGCATAGGCTTGGCGTAATATATCAGTTGCAGCAAAAACACCATGTGAACTCTGTCGAGGAATTGATACGTATCCGTGAAGATCTTGATGCCGAAGCATTTGAAAGCGGCACCATGGAAGATCGCATCGCCGCCCTGGAAACGTTATTGGAAAACCAGAAACTAATCCTGGAAGATATGGCCGGAATTCTGTCTGAAAAAAGGTCATCCGTCCTGGAGCCGCTTTCAGGCGAGATGGAGACTCTGCTAAAGAAGGTCGGAATTCCGGACGCACGGGTAAAACTGGATCTGCAGCCTGCAGCCGACGGATTTGGTGAATATGGTGCTGATGCAGTAGAACTTCTTTTCAGCGCCAACCTGGGAGTGTCCCCACAACCTTTGTCAAAGGTTGCCTCCGGAGGTGAGTTTTCAAGACTGATGTTTTGTATCAAACATATACTGGCCGACAAGATCGCCTTGCCCACTATCATATTTGATGAAATTGATACCGGAATTTCGGGCGAAATAGCATTACGAATGGGTGAAATGATGAAATTCATGGCGAAAAATCATCAGGTAATCGCTATCAGTCACCTTCCCCAAATTGCCGCACGTGCAGAACGGCATTATTTCGTCTATAAGGACAGAGGAGAAAATTCGACCATCAGCAAAATTCGCATGCTCTCAGAAGATGAAAGAACGATCGAAATCGCAAAAATGATTGGCGGTGACAGTCCGAGCGATACGGCACTTCAAAACGCCCGGGAATTAATGACGCAGAATTAACTGATTGAATAATACCAAGTATCCATACCGACCCTTAATTGATCTGATTTCCGGCCCGGTTGG
>JBNKZD010000161.1:0-14885 GCA_050301235.1 Chitinispirillaceae bacterium
AGACTATCGCTTTTTCATCCGGGCTTAAGACCGAGGTGTGCACCGACAGCGGGGCCGGGATCAATGTCACCTCCATCAACAATGGCGACTACATCAAGGTCAGGGAGGTCGATTTCAAGGGCGGTGCTATCTCGTTCGAGGTGCGGGTGTCTTCATCGGCGAGCAACGCCAAGATCGAGCTTCACCTCGACAGTCAGACCGGGACGTTGCTCGGGACCTGCAACGTCTCGGGTGCATCTTCCTGGACCACCAAAACTTGTCAGGTGAGCGGGGGTAGCGGCAAGCACGACCTGTTCATGAAGTTCGTGGGCGGCAGAGGCGATCTCTTCAAGTTCAACTGGTGGAAGTTCACACCGATTGCAGCCGGGATACAAGGCTGGAAATCGCCTGAAAATCAGGGCGGACAGGCTAGGTTCGAAGTATCATTCGTTAAGGGAGGAATTAAAACGTTGCGGCTTGATTTTTCACAACCGGTTCCGCAACACTATCTGACTGTCGGTATGTATGATCTCTCCGGCAGATTCATAACGACGCTGTTTTCGGGCCGGACTCATTCTTCACATCTGACGCTCCCGTTAAACGACTTCAGAATACACCCGGGTGTATATATGATTAGAATGTCGCTCGATGGGGTTGTCGTTCAAGTTAAATCGATAACGATGCAATAATGAGATTAACTGGAAAACGAAGGTGTCTCCCCGTCACTCAGTTTCTTTGTCACTTTGTCATTTTTATATGGACGCCCGAGGCTCAGTGTGCCCGCACCCAGAGCCTCGGGCGTCGTCGCAGGGGGAGATGCCGGGGTCAATTAACCACTGATAATTTGTAAATATCGAATGGCAAATAACGAATCTTGAATATCGAAGTAAAGAAAGGAAGAATAGTTTACTTTTTTATACTTCATTATTCGGAGTTTGATATTCGATATTACTCTTTTTTCACCCGTCGGAGAAGTTCAGGCCACACAAGTTTTTTTTCTGGTCTCACACGATCTTGCTAAGGGCACCCGTGCGCAAAAAAAGCATCTCAAAGCCTGTACCATTGGCACGAATGAAAAAGACCCATTTTCATCAGCTCCTGAGCGGCATAAAATCTGCAGTACTTGCAATGAGCTGAATTTCTAAAGAGAAATCCGGACCTGCTCACGGAGCCGAAAGAAAATAGGTAAGGAACGCAGATATGGAGGTCATTTTGACAACGGGAAGCAATGTCACGAGTGGTGTTGCTCCTGATATCTACTTTTTTGATATAATCCCTCTGTGGTTAATCTTTTTGCTTTTAATTGCAATTTCTTTACTTGCTATGGAGATTGGGCGCAGGCTCGGTAAATGGGGTGCCAGGAAAAAGGAACACGAAGCAGAGGGACCGATAGGTACTGTGGTTGGGGCTCTACTTGCACTTCTTGCCTTTGTGATCGCACTTACATTTTCAGCTTCCGGAAACAGATTTGATGCCCGCAAACAGGCGCTCCTTGATGAAGTCAACGCAATTGGTACAGCTTATCTTCGAACTGATCTTATTCCGGAATCACTCAGGACCACTACTCGACTATTGCTTCTTGACTATGTTGAAATCCGACTGGGGTTGTTTCGTGATTTTGGTAATCCAGCAAAATTGCATTCCCTGGAGACCAATATAGAAACAGTTGAAGATTCTATTTGGCGTCAGGCGGTGAAAGTTGCTCAGTATGATAAGGATTCAGATATATACGGGTTGTTTATAGATGCAATCAACCACGTCTTTGACATGAACACAGTTCGTGTTGTTCTCGGTGCAGAATACAGGACCCCTCGTTTTATCTGGTATGCGCTGATTTCCGTGTCATTCCTGGCAATGGCTGCGGTAGGGTATCAGTTTGGAATAAGGGGCAGGGGAAGTCTTTTTGCCGGCATTACTCTCAGCCTGGCCTTTGCAGTAGTGATAATGCTGATTTACGATCTGGACAGACCCGGTCGTGGATTGATTCAGGTTAATCAGCAACCGATGATTGAACTTTACCAGAGCATGAAAGGATAGAACCCTTTGTTGAACCTAAAAACCGCAGCAGGTGGCAGTGGAGAACCGTAAGATATTGATGCAGAAAGTGTTGAAGCTCTTGAAGGTTTTATCTACAGGTGATAAGACCGAAAGAGCTGAAACCCTTTATGCGCAATAGATTACGCGTTATCCGCGTCAATCTACTGCGGTTTTTAGGTTAAAGGTGGGAAAAATGAGTTATACAGTTGGAGATTATCTGGCAGAACGTTTTGTTCACATGGGTCTTAAACACCATTTTGTAGTGCCAGGTGATTATAACCTGGTTCTTCTAGATAAGCTGGTTACAAATAAAAAAATGAAACAGATCGGCTGTGTTAATGAACTGAACGCAAGTTATGCTGCTGAAGGTTATGCACGTGTAAATGGAGCCGCAGCAGTTGTTGTGACGTATAATGTGGGTGCTTTTTCAGCTTTAAACGGCATTGCAGGTGCTTTTGCTGAAAGAGTTCCTGTTATTTTTATCTCCGGAAGTTATAACACCAATGATGAGCCTATGGGCGACCATATTTTACATCATACAATTGGTGTTCATGATCTCTATTATCAATTTGACATGATAAAAAGAATTACCTGTGATGCAGTACGGATTTTACATGCAAGGGAAGCACCGCATTTGATAGACCGTGCCATACGCAATGCACTCCGGCACCGGCTTCCTGCATATATCGAAATACCTTGTAATGTTGCCGGACTCGAGTGTTCCCACCCGACTCCCTTTAACACAATGTTTAATCCGCCAAAAAGTGATCCAGAAGCACTTGAAGCAGCAGTTGAAGCTGTGGCCGCAAAGCTCAATGACGCAAGAGCGCCGGTTCTTCTTGCCGGACCACATATCCGATCTTATGGTGCAATCGAAGAGTTTAAGCAACTGGCTGAAGCAATTGGGTGTGCTGTAGCAGTTCAACCAAATGCCAAGAGTTTCTTCCCGGAAACTCATCCTCAGTTTGCAGGTATATACTGGGGTGCGGTAAGTACACCTGGATGTAACGATGTTGTGGACTGGTCCGATCTCATTCTCGCAGCAGGTCCGGTGTATACTGATTACTCCACTGTAGGATGGACTGCACAACCTGAGGATATAAGGACAATTAATGTGTATCACGGAAGAGTACGAACCCCGGAGGATGATTTCTCACGTGTCGAAATTCCTGATTTTCTTTCTGCACTTTCTGAAAGGGTGAAGAAAAACAGTGCCTCTCTTGAACAATTCAACCGAACCCGTGAAGAGATCGTGAAGCCGAAACGCTCTGATAAAAATGCGCCACTTACACGTCTGGAACTGATCTCTCAAATAGAAGAACTGATGGATAATAAAAGTACTCTTCTTGTGGAGACTGGTGACAGTTGGTTTAACGGCATGTTTGTACGTTTGCCGGAAAATGCCCGGTTTGAAATTGAGATGCAGTGGGGATCGATCGGATGGGCGGTTCCGGCCAGTTTTGGATATTCCCTTGGTCTTGAACCAGGTCGAAGGTTGATTTCTTTAATCGGTGATGGTTCGTTTCAGCTTACCGCTCAGGAAGTTTCGAATATGATTCGTTATAAAACAAATAATATCATTTTTCTGGTTAACAACAGGGGTTATGTGATTGAGTCGGAGATTCATGACGGTCCGTATAACTATTTTAAAAATTGGGATTATGCTGGTTTGATCGACGTTTTTAATGCTGAAGATGGAAAAGGGCTCGCTCTGAAAGCCTCATCAGGGGGAGCACTTGCTAATGCTATTGAAAAAGCAAAGGCATATAACGAAGGGCCGGTGTTGATCGAATGCGAAATCGCTCACAATGACTGTAGCCGTGCACTTCTGGAATGGGGAACGAAGGTGGGAGCAGCTAATAGCCGTCAACCGATACTTGGTTGAAATAGTGAAGTACTACCGACCGTTTGGCTGTAATGAAGGTGTGAGCTTTTGCTGCGGAATGCTCACACCTTTTTTGTTTTTGATTTTCTGTTTCTATAGTGATGTTGTGAGTGAGATTTTGCAATTACCTCAAGCTTGTAAAATTCTTTTCGCAGAGCCTGAATCAAGGAATATGTCTGATTCTATACTTTTGTGATGTTTTCTGGTACCGGCTGGTTCATAAGTGAACTGGCCATCCTCATGTAATCTGGATTCCAGGTCACTATATGAAATGTCCTGGACCACACTGTTTTTACCTAATGCAAGTGCAGCTGCAACTCCTGCCGATTGTCCGGTAATCATAAAGACCGGCTCCATGCGGATTGAACCGTACGCAATGTGTGAGGCTGAGATGCAAACCGGGACTAACAGGTTACAGCATTCTTTACGTTTGGGGGTAATCGTCTGATAGGGAATGGGAAATGGTGATAATGGCGACATCTCCACATCACCTTCATTCAATACACGTCCGGCATGAACAACTCTTTTACAGTTGTGCGAATCCATACGGTAAGAACCCAGTCCTATCGAATCTTCCGGTTTCATTCTGCCGATAGCATCATGTTCGGTGAGTACATAATCAGAAATCATTCTCCGTGCTTCCCTCACGTAGAGCTCCGGGGGCCAATTGCCAGTGTCGGTGAATTCATCATGTGCCAGTCCCCAGTTTTCAGTTTGTTGACGAATTGCCGCAGGAAGACGCGGATCTGTTGAACAAAAATAGAAAAGTCCCATCTGATAGTTGTAATGGTTCTGATAGATTTCCTCGCGTGTCTGATAATCACCTTCAGGCCATTGGTAATTACCACCAATAAAATCAGAATTAACTGCACCCCAGTTATTGTGATCAGCTTTGTTGTCGGGTAACTGACGTGTGAGACCGAACAAATCAAAAATACCTGCTTCGATATATCGAAACATAATCTCATAATTTTCCGGATCATAGTTATCTGGCTTACTGAAAGGGATTTTATTTTTTTTGCTGTTACTCAGGCACAGACGAAAATTATATGCCTGAATCAATGGATCGGATGCGCCCTGCAAGCCGAGTGGTGCTTTACTGATATTGGGGAGAAGACCACTTGAACGGTCGCCAGGTTTACGATAGGGATCAACAAACAACTTGAAGTTATGATGTGCGCTGTATTGAATCCCGTTATAGAGTTCATCATACATTTCATTGCCTTCCCGCCCGATTGTATAGCTCACCCCGGCTTTTGCCATGAGGTCCCCTTCGTAGGTGGCATCGATAAATACTGAAGCTGTAAAAACCATGTTGTTACCCGTATGTAAAGAGATGATCCGGTTTCCGGCTTTTTCGATACCCTCCAACCTGCATTCGGTAAAGATCGAAATGTTTTTGTGTTCAAGCCAGTCAGTAAATATTTTCCTTGCTACATGAGGCTCAAAAAACCACTGCTCCTTATCGACTCCATACCATTCACCGATTTTTTTGTAAAACGTACGAGCCAGGCCACCAATGACATGCTTATTTCCCACATCAGTTGCTCCTAGTCCGGACGAAGTCATACCGCCGATGTGTTTATTAAATGCCAGAATGGCCACTTTTTTATTCATGGAAGCTGCCTGAACGGCTGCAGTTATTCCGGCTGTTGTTGCACCATAGATACAGATATCAGAATTGATGGCTTGTTGTTGTGGCAGTACCGGAACATCGTAGTAGTATTTGGCTGTGTTTGGCATAATGGCATCCTTTCGGGGTTTAAGAGTTAAAACTATCCCCGCAAGTTCAGGACCATGCATTACGAATCTTGAATATCGAAGTAAAGAATTGAGATTTTTTTTTGACTTCGATATTCGATATTGTTCTACTTATTGTCCCATAGCCTGCACTCCATAGTTGTAACAATGGAGTGTCATCCCGTCACCCCGTCACTTTGTCATTTTTTCTAAGGACGCCCGCGATATCTTCCCTTCCGACGAAAGCAATGGGTACTCGGTGTGGGGTATCAGAAGTTGCGGCGTACCACGATACTAGCTGACCCACACCTTCTCGCCCGGCGAACCATATAAAAAATTTGTAAATTGAAAAGTTAGTATGTAAATGGGTTGGAACCTAAAAAGAGAGTGATGGTGAAAAGATAGTAATCCCTATTTTCATCATAAAGTTTTCAATCAATCTCATCTTTTTCTACATTGACATCATTGCATTTCAATAGCTGCTAAGAGCTTTGCTTCTGGGCCGAAATAGCATTCATGAATTACTTGCCCTTTCGGTTGGTATTACCCCTTATTTTTTTCATGAGAATAGTTGTACATGGGCGATGAGGTAGTTATATTAATTTCATAAGTAATAAAAATCGAAATCTTTCAGCTAAAAGCAATCCTTACTCCAGTATATTTTTAAAAAAGTTACAACCCATATCCCATACCTAGTCCTGCAATTACCACATGAGAGGAAGTACCGCTTTTCAATGAGCTGTATTTTGGTCCATATCCTCCCCACATATTTACCGACACATGTTTTCCAAATTCATAACTGAAAGATACGACAGGTGCAATTGTGATCACCTTTTCTGAAAGCTCCGACCAATCGCTATAGCGAATGATACCGAAGTCAAAATAAACCTGAAGTGCTGAGCGAAGGTTGCTTGTAATCGATATCGTTGATTTTACATCTCCCCATCCACTGATCGAGCCGATTCCAAAACGCGGATATCCGGCAGTATCGTTGACTGTAGAAAGTACCTCCAGATCACCTGACAATGAAATCCTGTCATGTAATAGTTGTCCAAGACCGGCGCTGACTCCAAGGCCGGCGCGCACGTTTCCTGAACCTATCCAGGCAACACTATTTCTAGTAGGATAGCCGGGAGGTATTTTAAATATAAGTTTCGGCGAGATTCTGCCAATTCGTTTACCGATTTCTAAAGAAAGGTCGGAAAGATGAATCCCGTATCGGGAAAGATATTTTTCATCATACAGTTCAAGCGTGAGTTGTTCAGGTACACCGACTGAAACTGTCCAACCGAGCACATTCATATACATCAACAATTTGAGTGTGTTGAAATAAGAGTCCCTGGAAAAGCCAACCGGTCCTGAATTATCGGCAAGTACCCCGTAAACACTCCCGCTAATAGATATATACGTCAATCGAACCTTTTTTGGAGACGGAAAGGTTACTGTGAAGGTAACAAAGATAATAAGAAAAATGAATGGTTTCATTTTTTTTTACGCTCCTGCGAGTTGTGCAATTACCTCACATTTGAAACATTTTTCCATACTCTCCATACCCTTCTTTTGCCATATTTTCCAAAGGTATGAATAACAACGCAGCAGAGTCAATGCAGTAACGAAAATGAGTGGGTGCCGGACCATCACTAAAAAGGTGACCCAGGTGCGAATGTGCCACATTACTGTGAACTTCGGTAGGGATCATGCCTGGATCTTCTTCAAGCACATGATCTGCAAGAGTTTTGGTAAAACAGGGCCATCCTGTGCCTGAATCGAATTTATCCAGTGACAAAAAGAGCGGTTCACCTGATACAATATCCACATAAATTCCAGATTCATGATTGTCCCAGTAAACATTATTAAACGGAGGTTCTGTGCCCATTTCCTGTGTTATGTGGTACTGCAATGTAGAAAGAAATTTCCTGAGAATCGAATCTGCTGGTGTCGAAAAAGTATCTACCGATACCAGTTCAGCATTCCAAGTAACACCATTCCAGGTTTTTTCCAAAAATCGTTCTCGTCCCGAACCGATACTATAACTATGGTAGTGATCGGGATTTTTAAGATAGTAATCCTGATGGTACCCCTCTGCAGCATAAAAGGTGGATGCTGGCCTGATCATTGTCACAATAGCTTTTTGGAAAACACCGGCTTTTTTCAGGCTCTGAAGGGTGGCGTAAATCTGTGCCCGCTGTAAAAGTGAATGGTAGAAAATCTCGGAACGGTATGACGATCCCCGATCAGCGAATTGTCCAGTGGAATCGGTAGGGTCGTTACTTTTCCAGAATACATCTAAAAGTTTCATGTATCCTATACGCCGTGGATCGTAGACTACTTTAACTGCTTCGATATGTCCGGTAGTTCCATTCCCAACTTCATGATAGGTTGGGTTTTCCTTCGTTCCGCCTGTGTATCCCGAAATAACATCAGTCACCCCTTCTATCTCCTGGAACTTTGCCTCCATACACCAGAAATATCCACCCGCAAAGGTTGCAGTTGCCACAGTGTCTCCCATCATAGTCTCAACCGGACCGGTACCGCCCGAATCTTCACCATTTAGAAGTCCATCAGTTTTGCAACCTGCCAGAAGAAAAATCGTTAGTGCAGTTGATATCCTAATTGAAATGTTCTTTTTCATAAATGCCCCCACTCATGTAAGTTGTTCACATTCGTCTTTCTGAATGTTTAGTCGTTGAAGTACTGTAAAACCTTACAGGTAACTTCATCCAGATAGTATTTTAGAAAAAATCACAATTCTGAGATCGAGGAAAGCCTGAAAATGATGGACATTTGCACTCTGATAGACGAGTATGGCGAGCTTGCAGGAGTGATGATGGGAATAATGATAACTTGTAAAGAATTTGCCCGTCTGACATCGCTCAGGCTGGATCTCCATCAGCCGCTTGCTGTGCGAATAAAAATGAAACTTCATCTGGTACTGTGTATGACTTGTGCGCGCTTTAATAAACAGCTTGGCATCCTCCGGCGGCTCGCACAAACTGTTGCCCCTGGTTTTGACGATGTAGAATTTGATGAGTTGTTGAAACTATCAGAACAAACAAAACAAAAAATATTGGAGCGAACCAGGAAAAACTGAGCAACAGAATTGAAATGTTTGAGGAAAGTAATCCACTCATTGTAAATTGGGACGGAGTCAAAATAACTACTTAAAGGCCGTTTAGCCGGGGTATTCGTTGAATACTGTAGTAACTATCTGTTCAGAAACTTATTTTGGTAATTTGACACCGTCCCAAAACACGTTATTCGGAGTTCGATATTCGATATTACTCTTCTTCTTGTCCCTTAGTCTCCCCGTCACCCCGTCCCTTTGTCATTTTGTCATTTTTTTATATGGACTGACGCGGGTATGGGGAGTGAAAGTTCGGTGGTCCGGCACACGTCTGGTTTCCCCATACCCATGGAGGCCTGTGGTCGCAGGTGTTAATCGCATATAGCTTTCATATTCTCTACAGGAATCGTCGATGTTTGCTGGCTTGCGAACCGCATGTACGGGGGCTCTGCATAAATGTGACTATGTGTGACACATAAAGTATCGAGCTAAAGAAACCTGAGTGTGGCCGTAACATTTCGTCCCGCATACGGGATCAATGCAACGCTTAAGTTACGGAATGGGAAGCTTCACTAAAATCATCTGGTTCGGGAAAAGATAAGGAGAGTGCTGAAAATGGGGATAAACTATCTTGAGAACCTGAACTGAAGCGTTGCACTGAGCCATTGTCGAAGTGTTCAGGCCACACACGTTTTCCTCTGAGCTCACACGATTTTGTTAAGGGCACCCGTGCGAAGGGTGAACATTCATGGATTCGACAGGCTCACCATGAGCGGTTATGTGATGTCAACCTTAAGTCAATGGCATTGTTGTCTCCCCGGCACTTAGTTCCTTTGTCTTTTTTTTTATGGACTGACGCGGGTATGGGGAGTGCGAGGGTAGAAATGGCCATTGGCAATTGGCTGTTAGCTATTGGCAAAGACAGGGAAAATCGATGTTTCACCATTTTTTCACTAATAGCCATAAGCGAACAGCTAAGAGCTATTTTCATACCCATGGAGATTGGTGGTCGCAGGAGTTCAAGTGTAGAAAACTCTGATATTAGCTGCGGGAATCGCTGCAAAATGTTTTGCAATTTTTGTGGATGAATTTCAGGTGAATATGGATTTTTTCAGTGGTTTTTTCCAGAAATATCCTTAGCTTTATCTGACCAGTTGAAGTGCGATATTTCGAACTTGGTGTCCAATACACAATGATAAAATATAACACCCATGGGAAAGGTTTGAGTCGTCCAAAGAGAAACTATAATTACCTGGATCAAAAAATCCATTAACCAGCGAAGCAGCTTTTTTTCCTGTAATGGAATAGAGGCTGGCACTCACACGGGTGCGATCAAAAAGATTAACCTTTAAAGCAGTATTATACCTTTTACCTTGTCCTGTAATTTCGTAGGAAAACTGTTCGGCCTGATGCCCAAATTGTGCTGGCTGATCAGCATTAGATAGTTCAGACAAATTCAATCGCCACACTCCGCCGAACTGTGTTGATGCGTAGAGCTTATCGTCAAATATTTGAAAACGATTTACAACGTATGGTAACTGATTCGACAGAGATTGCCAGGTGTTTCCGTTATCAGGTGAAACAAATGAGTTGCTGGCTTGACACATATGCTTTTCAATGTTATAAGCAATAAATAGATAGTTTTTACAGGCAATCATCGATTTAAGTGCAATACGGTTTTCAATCTGGTTGCATACAGGTATGGATGTCTGAAGCGGCGGGAGGTTTGGATGCATTTGCATCCATTTTTCTCCATTGTCATTAGAATAAATAATAGTGTTACTGTCGAGTCCGCCATATAGTGTGTGGTTATTTGAGGCAAGACAATGAATTTTACCATCATAAATCTTATGCCAGTTTTTCCCGTTATTTTGTAAGCGGAATGCGCCAAAAAAAGTTGATATAAAATGAGCTGAATTACATGTTGTATAGTCAGTAATACCGCTGAGTGCCCCAGTTGTATCCCAGGCTGTATCGCTGGAATCTTTTATAAAATATGCAAAATAGGTTTTTTTATCTATTGACAAAAACGGCATAAACTCAACGGGTGGACTTGTGGGTGCATTGAAAATTGTATCTTTGTGCCATTGTGTGGAACCATCAGGTAGACTGTATATTTTCCTGAATGTAGAAGCATAGAGGTAATTGGAGCCTTTTCCCACATTGAATACTGGATCAAAAGGTAACTGGTCAGAAGTGATTTCCTGTATTTCCCATGAGTGGTCATCATCAGATGACTTGTATAATCCAATATTTGTTGCAGCATATAAATCCTGACTGGATTTTGCAATTCCAAACAGATCCGCATTAAAAATACCATGACTGGATTTAACAAATGTACGTCCACTGTCAGATGAACGATATATACCATCGCCATCAATACAGAATATGTATCCTTTGAGGACTGCAACAGAGATGCGAGCGGAAAAGCTTCTGAGTTGAAAGGTGTTCCATGTGGAACCACAGTCAATAGAAGTAGATATTGTGTGGTATCCATTTACACGGTAAGCAAAGGCAATAATATCATTTTCAATTGCCATCTCGACAAAATTTACTTTACCGGGAACTTTTAGTGTTTCCCATGTCGAACCTGTATCTGATGATTTGTAATATTCCGGTCCTGCTAACAGTGCATAGACGTTTTTGCCTGCACTTTTAAGGTTCAGCAGGTCTGGATTTTCGGGGAGACCTGAGTTTGAAGGAGAATACCAGCTGCTGCCACTATTATCAGAAATATGAATTCCATCAGATGCACCAAGAAGAATTTTTTTTCCAATCGAAGTAACTGTATGTATTGTTACAGTATCATGAAGTGGAAGTTGTAATCTGCTCCATGTTTTTCCGCTATCTGTAGACTGGATCATTTGATTGTATCTGTAAAGTGACAATGTCTTACCTGTAGTGATCATTTTTGTAATGTCGAATTTACCAGGTAATTTTATTGGACTCCATGAGATACCGCGATCGACAGAGCGATATACAGTCGAGTCACCTGGCGATTCTGTGGAAGAAAAAACAATATCGAAAGCACCAGTAAATACCACGTGCTGTTCAGAATATGTGCTGCTGTCAATAGTCATTTTAGACCAGGTTTTTGCATTGTTTTCGGATCTTAAGGGACCACCCAGAATATCCAGCATAATGGTACTGTCAATTAAAATGATGTCGTATGACGACTTTCGTAGAGGTTTCGGCCCAATTTCAGTCCATGTCTCTCCCAGGTCCTTTGATAGGTAAAAAGTGTAATTACCTCCATATCCACCAGTGCTAGCAATAAGTGAATTTTTATAAACATAAACTGATCCGAATATTCCTCCATCAGGCCCACCAACACGTTCCCACATAGTACTTGATGCTTCTGTGGTTTTAGGAAAGAAGCAACACATCGCATACAACATCGATAAAACTAAAGACATATATTTCATTATGAATGCATCTCCGGGTGAACAGGCATATCATCACAGCCCTATTTCAGCTGCTTCTTTTATATGGTTAATTTGAAAATACATAACAAACAAGTTAACTTAAACAGAAGTTTTTTAGATAAAGTGGTGAAAAAGTATTCCGATACCTACTGATTTATTAAAAACACACCCTTAAAAATCCTTATTAATAGCTGTCAGTAGTTGTTTTACGGAATTATTTCTGGTGAATTTTGTGAGGAGTGGAAGAGTTTTTATTATTTTGAAAAAGTATTCATCGATATAACCGGGTTAAATTCTCTGCAGGTAATAATTATGAGAGAAAAAAGTATCAGTCAGCTTGCTTATGATCTCAAGCTGGTAAAAGAACAAAAATCTAAAGCGATATTCTTCCTTGGTGCAGGTGCATCGGTGACAGGAAGCATTCCTCTTGCAAAAGATATCGCAAAAGAGATCCAGGCAAAATATGCCGATAATCCATCTATTGGCGAATTACCAGAAAATGAGCGTACATATTCAAAGCTGATGGATTGCCTTCAGGTCAGACAACGACAGCTACTTTTAAAAAACTATATCGATAATGCAAAAATAAATGTTACCCATATTTATCTGGCGCATCTCATGGCTGAAGGGTTCGTGGATTATGTGCTGACCGTTAATTTCGACAACCTGATGCTGCGGGCACTGGCACTGTACAACATTTTCCCTCCCACCTATGACATGGCAATCCTTAAAGATCTGACAACAACCAGCCTTAAAAAAAATTCCGTTGTTTACCTCCATGGACAACATCATGGATTGTGGCTTCTCAATACACAAGAAGAGATGAAAAAAGTTAGTGAGATTGTACCCTGCATTTTTCACAGTATAAAAAACGAAAGGCCCTGGGTTTTTATCGGATATAGCGGAGAAGACCCGATTTTTGAGCACATTAAAAAGCTGGGAAGGTTTGATGATGGCTGCTATTGGGTTGCTTACAACAACAATGATCCGGGTAGAAATGTTCTGGAGTTTCTTAATGAGGAAAACAGAAATGCTTCAATTATTAAAGGGTTTGATGCAGATGCGTTTATGTTGAAATTGAATAATGCACTTGGTTTACCTCAACCTGCGGTTCTCGATAAACCGTTCACTATGTTAAAGGAAAGAATCCTTGAAATTGTTGATATTGATGACAAAGAACAATTTAAGGGGGTGAAGGAACGACTTGAGATCTCTAAACGATGGATTGACCAGTCTATTGACCTTTTTGAGGAAAATAAGATCAAGGAGATAGAAGAGATACAGGAACAACAGAATATTGAGCGGTTAAAAAAAGAGATCGTTGCTATTTTAAGTAGTCAAAAATTTGATGAGAATGAAATTGTCGCTCTTGAAAAGCGAGTTCTGGCGAAAAATAATGAAGGGCTATTACAGTTAATCGCAAATATTTACTTTAATTGGGGGTTTACATTAACAACATTTGCGAAGCAAAAAGAAGGTGTTGAAGGGGAAGAACTCTTCAAACAGGCTTTTGAAAAATACAAAAAAGTTATTGAGATTAAACCAGATATGCATGAAGCGTATAACAACTGGGGAAATTCATTATTTGATTTTATTGAGCAAAATAAAAGCTTTAGTGAAGAAAATCTTTACCAATCGGCTTTCAAAAAATACCAGAAAGCCATTGAAATTAAATATGATTATCATGAGGCATATTACAACTGGGGGCTTTCAATAGCCACCATTGCTAAACATAGTGTGGGTGTTGCAGCAGAAACACTCTACTCCCAAGCTATTGAAAAATTCCAGAAAACCATCGAATTCAAACCTGATCATTATGATGCATATAATGATTGGGGTAATTCTTTATGCGGTCTTGCAGAGAAAAAAAATGATTCGGAAATGGAAAAGCTCTATCAACAAGCCATGGAATTATATAAAAAAGCAGTTGAAATTAAACCAAATTATTATGAGGCTTATAAAAACTGGGGAAATACATTGAGTGCTCTTGCAAAGCAGAAAAGGAGTATCGAAGCTGATATACTTTATCAACAAGCCATTAATATGTATCAAAAAGCACTTGAGGTCAATCCTAAGAAATACAATGCATACAGTAACTGGGGGTGTTTACTACTAAATGTCGGGAAGAACAAAACAGGTAACGAAGCTCAAAGTTTTTTTCAGGATGCGCTTAACAAAAGTAGTAAAGCATTTGAACTTGGAGGTTTATGTTACAACTTGAGCTGCTCTTATGCTCTACTTAAAAACAAACAAGATGCACTCCATTACCTGGATATAAGTTTAAGAAAAAATGAAATCACAATTGAGCATGTAAGAAATGATGAAGACTGGAAAGAATACCGTGACGAACAGGATTTCATAGCAATCATAACAAAGTATAGCAAGAAATCTGAATTAACTGACACTACAAGAAATAAGTGAGTCCCTATGACCGATCTGGAACGAATAGAAGAGATTGAGAAAATTATCGGGTTTAAACTTGAGAGGGTTGAACCAGATAAGTTTGAGTTTGGAAGTGACGATTGCTCACGGCGGTATTGTGTTGATGAAGATGATAATGTAATTAGTTTCTGTTCTAAATTGACCATTTTCAGGGGTAATTTTTCTTGACACCAATGCCCTAAAACGAAAATGTATTTACATATGCATTACCTTTTAACCAGTATACGCACATTTCAGTCTCAAAATCCCCTGTATTTGCCTTTTTTACCAATGCTCCGCAACGCTCATTGGCAATTCGGAAGGTATTTTCTGA
>JBNKZD010000162.1:0-42223 GCA_050301235.1 Chitinispirillaceae bacterium
TAACTATTTGAGAAAAACTAATAGCATTGGAAGCAATATCGATCCCGGCACTGATATAGTGGTAATAATCATCTTCAGTTACAACAAAACCAGAATCCAGTTTTTCCCGTATATAGTTATAATCTCTTGACACTTTGTTTATTTTGTCAAACAACAGCTGGAACGTATGCTGCGATTTAAGTAAAAAATCCTTTTTTTCGAACATAAGTACACTGAGTGCAACTGTTGAGTAAACAGGTGATTTTTTTGCAGAATCTGATATTGTAGTGTTTATCACAAATGTGATAGTTTTGTCAATGACAACCTGATAGAGTAATCCAAGATAAATCCGGAACAGTATCGAGTCGGTAGCAAGCGATTTCAGTTTTGCAGCATCTACCCAACCACCACTTTTAGCTGTGTCAAGAACACTTTCTGAAAGAACATTAGCAAATTTGCAAGCATTTCCAACATTGGACAAAATGTGGGTTGAATCATTCGCATTCCATATACTGTCCAATCCAGCAAATTCACGTATCACTCCTGGAGCATCAATTTCACCTCGCTGAAACCTGGACATTATAATAAGCGTTCTGGAAAATAATCGCAATTGCGGAAATGAATCAATCAAACTGGTGTATTTTCGAAGAGTAAGAGCATTATCAATATTTTGCGGCCAGTTTCTCAGGTCATCATAAAATGCAGAACGCAAAATTGGCAGCATTTCGGTGTATCGATATTCTATCAGGTTTTCCAATATTTTTGTGGTTGCCGGAAAGATCTTTTTTATCTCTTCATTTTTCTTAAAAAATTTTTTTAACCTGTCAAAAAACACGATATTTAATTCCTCTTTTGCACGGTCAATCATGAAAAGAGAAAGTCCTTGTGCGATCGTACTAACATCAACACTATTTATACCACCTTTAAATAATTGTTTTTTATAAGTAGATACGGTATCTTTAGATTGAGACTTAAATTTAGCGACAAAAGGTTCAAAAAAAGGATTGGTCTTCAACAGGCTGTCAGATATTTGTTGACCAGGGTGGTAATAGTCTTTTAAAACACTATCCAGACTTGCTGTATTGTTAAACAAACCATCATCTTGATTGAAACAGGAATCGTAGATAAACAGGGCATCATAGAATGCCAATTTCTGCCCGAAAAGTACATTAGTTGTCATCAGGACAAAAACAGGAACAAGAAATTTGAGTTTCCTTTTCATAAAAACTCCTTAATTAATGGTGTTAAAAATTTTTGATGGAGAAATAAGTTTCTGGTTCGGGTATCCTTGAATCGGATCAAAGTTTTGTGTCAACAATTCCTTTAATTCGTTTACAGTATAGCCTCTTCCCTTTTTTCTTAATGCGGAAATTACCAGTGCAGCAATACCAGCCACAATAGCAGATGCTTGTGAAGTACCTGTCTGCCCTACCGGAATATTATCAGTCCAATAAGCCGATATATCCTCACCAGGAGCATTAATTTCTGTTTTTTGATTCAACACAGTTATTTGAGAAATCTGGTTCTGTCTATTCGTAGCTCCTACTGCCAGACAATTTTTAAATAATGCCGGATAGCAGGGCTTACTGGCTGAATTGTAATTGTCACCAATGGAAGCAATTATCAGGATATTGTGATCGTTAACAGCCTTATTTATTATAGATTCCAACAATGGATCAGGAGACTCTCCACCATAACTGATTGAGATAATATCAACTTTTTTCTCAATAGCCCAGGTGATCGCATCAACAAATATCTCAAAACTCCTGACCGACCCCTGCGAACAAATTTTTGCAATATACATTTCAGACTTTGGTGCACATCCGATAATACCGTTTGTATTTCTGGATCCGATTACTGAAGCACAATGAGACCCATGTCCAAAGATATCATCAATGGTGATTGGACGTCCCGCAACCGATTTGAAACAAATCCTGGAATCCTTTACTCCATTTGTAATATCGGGGATTTTTGTATTATACCCCGAATCAAGAATCGCGACTTTTGCGCGATCACCCTGTTCATTATAGTCATTCCAGATCGATGGGATGTTTAAAGCGTCAATCCACCAGTTCCCTGTTTTTTGTGTATTTCTGCTGTCAAGAATTATTTCAATTCCACCCGCCCAGAAAAAGTCACCATTAGTGTCCCTGTACCATTTCGAATTACCATTTATACTCTGCCCATCAGTAACATAGCCGGTATAGGACAACACAGTTCCGGGTAGAACAGTATTGCGAACAGGACTTTTTGTGTCCGGTTTACTTGTCCGTATATTAAGTTTGCTGCATACACGCGCGGTCCCTTCCTGCAACACAATCTCAGGAGATACCAGCGGCGTATCCCCGGTACATTCATTATACTCAGCTTCGACATCACGAAGAAGTTGCTCCCAGGTCCTGCGACTGGCAGCAAGACCAGTTACCGGATCGGTTTTTCTTTCCGGATCCAGGAAGTAGTGCCCGGCAATTGCTATTTTTACATCAAGATTAAACCGGAAACAAATGTAAGCCATGACCCATACATATCGTGCATACGCTTCATCAGCATTTATCTGTTTACCGTAACAATATTCCACCCCCGCTGCAGCATCATTGGCATTAAAACCGAACATACGGTTGTCAGTTTCAAGATTATACAGCACATGCCATGCTTTTTCGGGTGTTCCTGTAAGCAGAGGGATACACTCAATAATCTGTTTATCATCAACAAAAATATGAGCAGATGCAGATTGCGCATTACGGGAATTTTCATAATAATTGACATTTCCAGCAGCAGTACTTCCCGGATTCCCGGTATCATGTGCTACTATGAATTTAATTGCTGGATAAATCAATAAACCTGACCTTCGTTTTGACCTGGGAGTCAAATAACGGGAAATGATTTCATATTTCATTTTAAATGTTTTATCAGACATAAGCGAAATTCCTTAATTGTTAAACAAAAGAACCAAAGTGCATGCAGATCAACATCATCAATTTTCATCTACCATGTACATACGACTATCCAACCGGGGGAACATCCGGATTTGCCGGTGCTGATTCCTGCTTATCTTTAGCAGAAGCTCCATCTTCAGGAATACGCAACCCCAGATAGGTGCCATTACTTATTCCCATGAGGGCAAGTAATTCGGTGGGTAACTGTGGAATAGCCAGATTGACAATTACCTGCTGGATGAAATATGCACCTATTATGATTGTCCAGATCAGCATCTGAAAGCGGTGAATGCTGATACCTTTACCATCATTTAATATATCATAGATCCACCACTTTGTAGTCGCAAGATTCTGATTGTTATTATGTCCAAGATCGATGATTTTAGCCCCAGTAGTCGTACCTATGGATATCGCAAGTAATATCCATGTGGAACCGGTAATCAATGGAATCTGGGTTGTACTGATCCAGATGTAGACAAAAGAAAACGCAATGAGAAATGTCCAGAATGCCAGTTGTGATTTTGACATGCTGAAAGGAGCATCGGACATGATACCCGGAGTGTTTGAATCCTTGAGTATTGAAGTTTTCCAGGCTAAAATGAAAAATCCCGCTAACAGCAAAACCAGAAAAATACCTGCAGAAATTGCAAGTCCGGCATGATAGATTCGCAGTTTCACGTTAGTGGCAACAGATGGCAGAATTGAACTGTTTTCAAACCCTGCACTGACAGTAACCTTCTGAAATGACTTGCGTGGCCAGTGATAAAAGTATTTCCAGGAAGATTCTGAAACACTGTCTCTGGTAAGCTCATAAACCAGTAATCCTTTAGCGGTATCGACTATGTCCGGTTTTATCCCTCTCATTGGTGTATTATTAAAATAGAGAGTAGGATAAACAATTTCCTTATTCGAATCACAGTAGAGACTTCCAAGATTTTCCACTTTTAATTGAATAAACTGTCCTAAACCAATCTCACCTGATTTTTTTGCATCCAAATAGTTTTCGACCTTTACAATGCGCACTGTTGAATCTTTTTGACTGTATGCACCACTGCCAAAACCGGATAAAAACACTACTACCAGAGCAATCGGAACGATCTTACTCATTTGTTTACTCCTATATTTATTTTTTTTCAATAATCCGGAAAAGCTGGTCAGGAAAAGTCAGTTGATGCCGGAATATTGCAGATGGTAAATTTGACGACAAAATGAATATATGTATCGAAAATCAAAATGTCAAATGTTAGATACAAATACGAGAGTATACATTGATATCCTGATATCTTTCAGATCGGTTTTAATGATAAGATGAAGCCCACCTGCGAAGCAACCCAAAAGAATCCAGCGATTAAAAAATCAGTTTTCACCAGAATAATATTTCGCATTTTCTCCCGGTTGCAACTGAACAGAAGTGATTTCAGCCGCAGCAAGCGCAGCTTGCGGAGTAGCATGTGCACCAATTACAGGCATTGCGAAACATGCTGCACCCAGCGCAGTTGCTTCTTTGCGATCTACAACCCGGACGGGTCGGTTAATGACATCTGCACGGATCTGATTCCACAGGCGGTTTTTACTGCCGCCACCAACACACAACAGAGATTGTGCATGAAATCCACAGGCATTTTCAAGTAATTGCAAAGCATCTCTTGTTTTAAATGAAAGATATTCAAAAACAGCTCTTGACAGCTGGCCACGAGTGGTACCAAGCCCTATACCTGTAAATGCCCCACTGTTTGAAACCGGGTCTCCGGAGAATTGAACTCCACTGCTGCCCGGTTCGACCAGACTCCCCTCTGTGATCATGGCTTCATATGCTGTGTCGCCATCAAAATTATCAAATGCAATTCGCTTGAGTGATTCAACAATTCCCGATGCAATCCACATGGCCCCGGGATCATACAGCTCATTTTCAGCATCAAATTCTACAGTCACACCCCTGTTTTTAATAGTGTCGTTTACCCCAATCTGTTTAGTTCTCACCATCAGAATTTCCCAGGTACCACTCGACAGGACAGGCTCATTTTCACCGGCACCACTGCCAAAAAGCGCAAATTGAGTATCATGGCCTGCACTTACAACAGGTATTCCCTCTGGTAACCCAAGCTCCCGGGCTGCGGAAGGCAATAAAAGACCAACAACAGCACCGGGCTCCACTACATCGGAAAAAAGAGTACGATCAAGATCCAGTGCAGTCAATGTTTCTTCTGAAATTGAACGTGTTAAAAGGCTTGTCAGCATCGATGTCCCCAGCATTGTAGCGTCGGTTGTAAATTCACCGGTCATACGTTGTTGAAATATATTGCTGATGAAAAGGAATGCATGCGCATCAGAAAAGATCTCTGAATGATATTTTTTCAACCAGAAAAGTTTGTAAATGGTATTAAAGGGAAAAGATTGTACTCCACAGCGATGATAAAGACCAGGAATCAATCGGTCGACTTCGTCAATTACCGAAAGTGTCCTGTCGCATTGCCACGAGATTACAGGATAAAGTGGTTGTCCGATACTGTTAACAAGCGTGCCATCGACACCGAAAGTAGTAACTGTGACCGCTCCAATCCGATCCATTTTCAACTCACTCATGAGCATGCGGCTGCAGGTACAGAAATCATTCCAGATCCTCTCGTGATCCCATATACGTCCCCTGGGAAAATTAGGATCAGCGCAGGTCGAATTTGGTACCGATTTAACTCCAAGTATACGGCCATCACCAGAAATGGCAACAGCACGTACATTTGTCGCTCCGCAATCAAGTACGAGTACAGTATCAGCCATAATTAATCTCCGTAAATTGATCCGTACACAGAACATGCACGGTAATCTGCCCCTTCAGAGTCCAAAGTCCCGAATGCACTCCAGGCTGCAGGGCGGAAAATACGTTCAGGTTCTACATTGTGCATGTTAACTGGTATTCGCAACATTGACGATAGTGTAATCAGGGCATCACCTATATGACCATAACTTATAGCACCGTGGTTGGCACCCCAGCTTGCCATAACCTGATAAGCGTTTGTAAAAGCTCCATTCCCTGTCAATTTAGGAGCGAACCATGTTGTCGGCCAGGTTGGGTCGGTGCGTTCATCGAGTTTTTTATGGACATTTTCTGGAAGATCAATGGTCCATCCTTCAGCAAGCTGCAGCACCGGACCAAGCCCCTTTACCATATTGACACGAATCATTGTCACCGGGAAATTGCCTTCAGTCAGGAACAGGCTTGAAAAGCCACCACCACGGAAATAATCGCGATTTGCCGGACAGAATCTGGTTGCATCAAGACAGTCTTCAGCTTCATCGGAAGTTATATCCCAGAATGGTTTCATACAGGATTTCCCGCCATTTTTCAGTTTTCCGGTTGCATCGAGTGTAGCAGCACCAGAATTGATAAGATGAATAATACCATTGGCAGCCTGACCAGCCAACTGATGTCCGGTGACCCGTTGTACCGCTTCAGGACTCCAGTATGTTCGTACATCAGCGAAAATGCTGGCACTATCGGTAAGCAAATGGCCAAACAGCATTGCAACACCATTGAGGCAGTCATTTTCGGTCGCAACGATAAACGGTTCACGAATGCCATTCCAGTCAAAGCTGGAATTAAGCATTGCTTCAAGGAAATCACCATTAGGCCAGTGGTCGGTCCATGAACGCTGCCCCTGAAATCCTGAGAAAATCGCATTTCTTCCGAGCGCTTCTTCACCCCAGCCGATTTCATCAAGTCTTGGATTACCAACCATCAAATCACGCATGATCAGGGCTGATTTTATCACCTGTGTCCATTCATGATCTTTACGTTCACGACTTGCCTGTTTGGATAGTGCATTGAGATCTTTGCCTTCTTTGCAATAGTTCTTAACCCATTTAGACGCTTTTTCAAATTCCTCCTGATCGTAAATTCCTTCTTCCATCCTGCGCACCACTTCGGTCATATCGACAGCTTCAGTACGAATGCCAAGATATTGCTGTAAAAAATCCTGATCCACAATACTTCCCGCAATACCCATCGAGGTCCCCCCTACACTCAGGTAGGACTTCCCTCTCATCTCTGCAACCGCGAGACCAGACTTTGCAAACCGAAGCAATTTACTACGTACATCATCGGGTATGCTTGTATCATTCTTGTCCTGAACATCTTTGCCGTAAATACCGAATGCAGGCAACCCTTTTTGAGCATATCCTGCAAGAGCTGCAGCCAGATAAACAGCACCCGGGCGTTCAGTTCCATTAAACCCCCACACCGCTTTTGGAATGTACGGATCTGTGTCCATTACTTCTGTGCCATAGCACCAGCATGGTGTTACTGTAAGACTTACGCCAACACTCTCACGTGAGAATAGTTCAGTACAGGCAGCGGCTTCAGCTACTCCACCAATACATGAATCAGGCAGTACACACTCTACAGGTAATCCGCAGGAGTGCCGTAACTCTTTTGTAAAAAGCGAGGCAGCAGATTTCGCCATAGCCATAACCTGTTCTTCAAGACCTTCCCGGATACCCTTGCGTCGACCATCAATGACCGGACGGATACCTATTTTTGGAAGACTGCCATTTAAACGATGAACCGGCTTACAAAGAGTAAACGTATCAGACATGTACTACCCTCCCAGATAAAGTATAAGAATTTTCAATTTATGTATTATACCAGCATTTATCAACTCAATCTTAAATCAATTCCCGTATCAAAGCTTCATCCGGTCCGGTAATGAGGGAATACCCCACCAGCGATCCCTCTTCCTTCAGAAATTCAAGCGCTGGACCGAGTGCCGAACGGAGTGCATCATCATTGCCGCCAAATACCAGAAAGCCTTTTCCACCCAGGGCCATTGCTACATTCAGTCGAATGAGATCGATCGATGCTTCCTTGAGAGCTGTATCTGCCGCCTTGATACATGCAGCAACTGAAAAGGTTTCAATAATCAGAATAGCATCAGGGATATCACCCGTAAAAGGTGAAGCTGCCGAAATCGCTGGAAATATCTGCTCTTCGACGTTCGGGATCACAAGAGAATTGACATGTCCATAGTCAGCAGTTTCTCTGGCGGTGACAATCGCCGATTCAACATCGGCGAGTTCCCCCCTGATTATTATTAGATATTTTCCCGAGCAGATCGTTCTTGCCAGCAGTTTCTCCACAAAAGCGGATTTAAGTACTCGGTCAAGAACTTCAAATCCCTTGTGGATACAAGAGAGTTCAATCAATCCAATGGCATTACGCTCGGTACTCATTTGTGATTCCTTATGCTTCGATGGTAATAGTTGTTACAGTTACCGCTGTAACCGTCCCGTTAATTGACGCATGAATATTTGCAGAAATAGTTCCGGATGCTTTTGCAATGCACTCTCCTGCATGAACCTGTTGTCCAACAGCTACAATCGGCACTGCGGGAACTCCAACATGCTGCTGCATCGGTATTATAACCTTTGCTGGATGTAAACCAAACTCTTTCAAAGGTGCATGATCGTTGTACGATGCAATACCAAGGCGCTGTTTCAAACGAATCATGGGTACCGCACGATAGGCACCCATCGGATGCGCAGTTGCCTTGTTTCCCTGCCAGGAGTATTTCACACCCTTCAGCGCTGTTTTTTCAATTTTACAAGCACCTCGTGGATCCAGGTGTTCGGGGCATGAGAACAGTGTGCAGAGATTGCATTCACAGCAGTAAATACTTCCGGGATTTCCGGAAGCCCCACCAGCAAACTGACGATTGCGCATGGCAATTTCCGGACGCACCGGGTGCCCCAGAAGAAATCGCGGACATAGTTCTGTACAATAGGAACACTGGTCACATGCTGCATTAGCAAGAAATTCGACTGTTTTCTGACTATTGGATCTTCGCAGAGTACGAATAACATAGTGATCATGCGGGAGAACAATAATTCCACCACTTCGCTTGGTGATAACCGAAGTTGTTTTGTCATCAACAGTCCCCATCATGACTCCGTTCAAAACAATCGCATGATTGACGGTAGTTATTTTCACATATGACAGCAGATCTTTGACACTTATACCAACAGGAACACGCAAGGTGACTGGTTGGTCAACCTCACCTGCAATTGTCAGATATTTATGGGTGACCGGTACTGCACGACCTATATTCAAAGCGGTTTCCACATTGAGAACGGTACACCCACAGGAGATCGGAAGACTCCCTGGCTGCACAATACGACCGGTTACTTTGTAAATAAGAGTAATCTCATCACCTGCCGGGTAAAAATCATCCAGCGGACAAATCTGCACCCCGTCACGGAGCACCGTATTTAATATATCAATTGTTTCCCGGTATTTCTTTTTTATCCCGATAATAACGCGGGAGGCACCACTCATGTGGGCTGCAGCTATACATCCTTCGACAAATTCACGCGTGTAGTTTTTTAATATTTCGCCGTCCTTATGCAGAAGCGGCTCACATTCAGCGGCATTGATAATAAGTATTTCCGGGCGACCTGCGAGTTTCACATGAGTCGGAAATCCGGCCCCTCCCGCGCCAACTATACCCGATGCGGCTATTGTTTCGATTGATGATACTGCACTCATGATGGTCCTTATCCGCCTAACGCTTCTTTTACCCGCTTCACGATAGTGTCAATAAGTGCAGGATCAGCAAGAGTCATTTCCGGTGATTTCGTTGTGGTTGAACAACAGGAAGAAGATGCTTGCGTATTCGGTTTTCCACATGCGCCACAACCACTACAGATATTATTTTTATTGGCGATACCGAATTGCTGTCGTAACTGTACAAGCGCCTGCACTTTCTGGTTATCAAGAGTATTGACTTTACCAAGCGATTTTGCAATAAACATCATCTGCGCATACAACTCAAGTGATTCCATCCGGAAATACGCCTGGTACGCATCAACTCCTGCTGACAATGCGCCATGATTCTGCAGAAGCCACGCATCGTAATCCTTGATAAGAGGTGCAAGACGGTCCGGTATCTCATCTGTTGAAGGTGTTCCATACGGAGCAATGGGAATCGAACCAAGTCCAATAACAATTTCGGGAATAACACATTCTGCAAGGGGAATCCCTGCAATGGCATGAGCTGTGGAATAAGGCGGATGCGCGTGAAAAACGCTGTTCAGATCGGGACGCTCCCTGAGTACCCGTAAATGCATCTTTATTTCGCTTGACGGTCTAAAATCCCCGTTCTTTGAGCGAACAGCTCCATCCATATCAACAGTACAGATATGTTCCATGGTAAGCATACCCTTGGATACACCTGTCGGAGTACACAACACCTCATCTTCACCGATTTTCCAGGAGATGTTTCCATCGTTTGCAGCTACCCAGCCCTTCTGCCAGCATTTCAACCCGATATCTACAATGATTTTTTTAGCTTCAAAGAGACTAACTTTTTTGGTTCCAGACATTTATTAACTCCTGTAAATATTTTTTTTCATGATTTTTCGATGAGTCTCGCGGTTTCGCGGGAAACCACGATCTCCTCGTTTGTGTCAATAACGACAACCGCAACAGGGGAATTTTTCCCCGTTATAAATCCTTCTCCGGCGTCGCAATCTTTTTTATCGAGCTCAATACCCAGAAAAGCAACCCTATCGATGATCAAATTCCGGATCGTATCACTGTTGAACCCGATGCCGCCGGAAAATGCGATAACATCGACACCGCCAAGCAGAGCATAAAAAGAACCGATATACCTGACAACATCATAGACAAATTTGTCGATAGCCAGTTGTGCCCGTTTATTCCCTGATATGGCGGCCTGTTCTATATCCCGCATATCGGAACCGATTCCGGAAATACCTTTGAGACCGCCATTTGATGAAAGTTCTTTCAAAGCAGCTTCAAGGGAAATTCTCTTACGTTCCATAATAAACGGAAGTACATAAGGGTCAATATCTCCCGTTCGTCCCGACTGCAGAAGACCCGTTTGCGGAGTAAAATTCATTGAAACATCAACAGAGTGCCCATCTCTTATTGCGCATACGGAAGAACTTCCGCCAAGATGACATGCAATAATACGATGTGGTCCGCTGAATCCAAATTCTGCAAGTCTGGTTGTTACATAACGAAATGTTGCGCCATGATAACCGTATTTGGCTATGCCATGGTCGGCATACCAGTCATAGGGAGTGCCAAAAACACGTGCATACTCAGGAATTTCACGGTGAAATCCTGGTTCAAACACTCCCACAAGAGGTGTTTTGGGGAGCTGTTGCTTAAAAAACCGGATACAGGAAAGATATGGCGGGTTGTGTGCCGGTGCAAGCGGTGCATACTGCTCCATTGCATCAAGAACATCATCATTAAGTAATACGGTGCCGTTCTTTTCTCCTGCCTGTATGGTCTTGAAACCAACCGCACTGATTTCATTTATGTTTTTAATTACACCCGTTTCCGGTGATGACAGCAACTGTATGATCATTCGTACCGCATCAGCGTGTGTTGCAACCGATCGTCGATCCTTGACAATTACAGGTTGTCCATTTCTGGAATATGATAGTTCCGCATTGGTGCTGCCAATCCGGTCGACACTTCCCCGTGCCAACTCTGTCTCATCGGGCATCCTATACAGACGGCACTTATAACTTGTGGAACCAGCATTGACAACGAGTACATTCATCGTGTATCTCCATTTCCGGGATCAGCCATGTCAATACGATCGACAATAGCAAGAATGAGTGTACGTATGGGGATCCGTTCTACACCAAAAAGTTTACGCGCTGCTCCGGGAGAACTGCCGCACACCACAGTATCGCCGATTCCTGCACCGACATAGTCGACAGCGACCCACTCTTTACCGTGTTCGGTGCCATCGGGAAGCACCGGCTGGACCACAAATACCCTTCGACTGACATACGCGGGATGCTTGATGGTCCCGACAACACAGCATTTAACTTTAGCAAGGAACAATTGGCAACTCCGGTTTTCAGGATATGGAATCGACAAGCATAACGACGCTTGCATTAACAGGTGCATCAATATCAGATGCATCGACTGCATCGGTGTTGGTCACATATACAACAGTATCTCCGTTTGATGCAGCTGATTGCGGGTCTGCGGCAACAAGCAGACGGCCACTATCGCTGCCATCACTTGCAACAGGCTGTATGACCACAAAACGTACACCATCCAGAGATGGGACCTTTCGTTCCGACCAGACTTTCCCCACTACTTTTCCGAGTTTCATTTTCGTTTACCCGATTTTGGTGGTACAGCAATATCAACTGCATCGATGATTGCCATGACCACCGCATCGACAGGAGTTTTTCCGGTCTGTTCGGTTAACCTCGCTGCCGATCCGGTCGTAATAAGAACAAAATCCCCTTCACCGGCACCGACTGCGTCTACTGCCACATGATACCCCTCAACAGGTGCTCCATGTGCATCGGTTTCCTTGCATAACAGTAGTTTCCTGCCAACAAGATTCTCCTCTTTCTGAGAGGCGACGACTGATCCAATGACTTTTGCAAATATCATGTTTGTCTACCCGTTTCCTGGATGACTATGCGTCGAATGCAGGTTTAATCTCATCAACCGGTTTCGGCAATACCAGCTCAGCCGTTACTTCTCCAATTCGTGAGGCAGCATCTCTTCCAGCTTCAATAGCAGAGCGTACCGCCGCCACTTCACCTTCAACAATCATTGAAACCAGACCGGCTCCTACCATGCGCCACGAAACAAGATCCACATGAGCTGCTTTTACTGATGCATCAGCACCCTCTATCAGGGCTGCAAGACTTTTTGTTTCGAGTATTCCGATTGCCATTTTTTCTGCCATATCGTCTCCTTTAATTGTAAAACGGACCATTAAATTCTATATTTTTTTCATTATATACTGCGGAGGTCAATAATTAATATTTTGTTTACATTGCAATTTCTACAAATGTTAACATTTCAGCCATCCGCAAGTTTATTAGATATATGCATACGCCACCTGCAATACCAGTTTTTTAAACAAACCGCATTGCTCCAGCTGTCATAATCCGACGTGTCCTTGTAAATGATGACGGACGGGTTATCGCTTCACCGGTCGGTGTTGCAATAGTAAACGAAAGCAGTCCTTCGCCTCCCCCACCCCCGTTACCCTGAAGTGTTCCTCCGTTAATTACAAATATCGAACAATTTGCACGACGGGCAAATATAGTCGCGCGAGACATATCATTAGTAAAAACAGAAGCTGTATGGCTGAACCCATGTTCAGCTTCAAGTGCAGCTTCAAGCGCTTCATCAAAATTATTCACCCGCACTACTGGAATAAACGGCATGAGCTGCTCTTCCTGTACAAACACGTGTTTGCGGTCGGTTTCTCCGAACAGAAGTGGCGTTGAAGAAGTAACTGACATACCAATCTGCTGTGCAAGCACCGCAGCATCACGACCAACAAGCGATCGATTGACTATCAGGTGACCTGACTTGTCCTGAACAAATGCTTTACCCGACAGATTTGCAATTTGAGCAGCAGAAAGTTTTTTGTTACCGCAACGTTCCATTGCAGTCATGAATTTTTCAAAAACTGTGCTCACCACAAAGATCTCTTTTTCCGCAGTGCAAAGAACGTTGTTATCAAATGCGGAACTTTGTGTAATACGTTCTGCAGCACGATCAATATCTGCAGTTTCATCAACAATTACCGGTGGATTCCCTGGGCCAGCAGCAATCACCTTTTTTGATGACTGCATTGCAGCCTTAACAACAGCTGGTCCTCCCGTTACAACAAGCAATCGTGTTTTCGGGTGGTGAAAAAGCTGGTTTGCCGATTCTATTGTTGGTTCAGCTATGCAGGTAATGAGATTTTCCGGAGCGCCAGCCTGTACCATGGTTGCATTTAAAAGCTGTAAAGTATACGCTGAGACCTTCTTTGCCGCAGGATGCGCATTGAACACCACAGTATTCCCCGAAGCAAGCATCATTATGGTATTATTAACCATAGTCTCACTGGGATGAGTACTTGGTAAAATCGCACCGATAACACCAAATGGTGCATGCTCTTCCACAGCAAGTCCGTTGATACCCGACCAGGATTGTGTCTGCAGCTGTTCCACGCCTGGAGTGGCTGTCGCTGCAAAAATATGCTTTTGAATTTTATCCTCGTAACGGCCCATGAGTGTCTCTTCATACACCATTCGTGAAAGCTGTTCTTTCTTTTCAACTATTACTTTCCGAACCTCATTGAGAATTTTTGTCCTCTGCTGGGGACCGAAGGACTGAAATCTGGTGAAAGCCTGGTGCGCAGCTTCAACCGCCGTATTGATATCGGGAAAAACACCATTATTGGAGGTGACCGGAGCATTAGAAACCGGTTGACGCCGGTCACGGGATATTTCCGTCAAAACCTGTTCAACAATTGCACGAATGTTTGCATCCGATAAATTCTGAGCCATTATGCCTTCTTTGTTCCGATCGGAAATACAGTATTAAGTTTTTCGGAGGGACGCGGAATGACCGTAGTGTTTACCACTTTTCCAACATGAGAAGCGGAAGCTGTACCTGCATCCACGGATGCTTTGACCGCTGCAACATCACCACGTATAAAAACACTCACTTTTCCACCGCCAACTTTTGTAAAGCATGAAATTGTCACATTTGCAGCTTTCACAGCAGCATCAGCTGCCTGAACAGCAGTTGCAAGACCAATTGTTTCGATTATTCCTAATGATTCCTGCATTTTTAATACTCCCTTATCTCTTGATCTCAAGCATGGAAAACACATCTTCATGCGCCGATGGTATCACGTTGGCACACACCAGATCACCAGTTCTTCCCGCAGCCTCAGCACCTGCTTCAACTGCAGATTTCACCGCGCCCACTTCCCCACGTACGATTGCGGTAACATAACCGCCGCCGATGCTCTTCTTGGCCACAAACTCAACTACTGCAGCCTTCACCATAGCATCAATAGACGCCAGACAACTTGTGTTGCCACGCGTTTCAATGAACCCAAGCGCCACTTTAGCCATAACTTAGTCCTTTCCGGAATACTGTATTTTATTCATAAATAATACCTATATTTTTTTCGCGTAATAATTCTTTTGCCCGAGGTGTCACAATGGTACCCTTCGGCACCACAACGGTATGCGATTGCTGATGTAATCCGGCAATAGCCCGCTCAGTAAGCACTGGCGTACGGTAACGCGAGAAATCAATCCGCACCGCTCCATCAGGAAGTGCTGCCGGAGCTGCCTGGATAACAATTCCCCTGCTGGCAAGCTCCCGCCAGACATTCTGCGTTACCTGGCGAACAACTGCTTCGAGTTGTTCAGCAGTTATCGACATTTGCACCTCATTATGGTTTGACATATCCATCTTTCTTTTCTGATGAGATCCTGTCGACAATTGCAACGATCGTATTATCAGCGCAGGTTCCCACTGCTTCAGATGCCAATCGGGCTGATGATGAACCACAGGTCAGAACAATATCACCAGGTCTGGCTGAAACAGAATCGACACAGACATATTCAATTCCCGTTTCTTTAAGCTTTTCATCAAGGCGGTGCACAACAAGAAGTCGCTTTGATACGATATTACATTCCTTTTCAGATGCCACAACAGACCCTGTCACTTTTGCCAGAAACATTCTATTCCTTCCCTGCGAATAAGGCTGCCTGGTTACAAACGATATGTGCAGCATTAGCATCATCAGTATCCAGATGCATCTGAAGTTTAAAAGTTTTATTGATCCGAACCAGTACCCTCTCGAAAACAGATGGTTTTAAACCTTCGATTCGTACCTTGATGAAATCCCCCTGTTTTACTCCGAACATTTCTGCATCGGAAGGAGCCATGTGAACATGCCGGCTGGCAATAATAGCTCCGTGTTCGAGCACCAGTGAACCAGCTGGTCCGATAATGGTAACAGGTGCAGCGTTACCCAGATCACCCGAATCACATACCGGAGGTTTAATACCGAGCTGAATTGCATCGGTCAACGAAACTTCAACCTGATCGTAGCTTCGGAATGGGCCTAGAACGCGAACATCATGAATTGGCCGCATTTTTGGACCTATAATCATGCAGGTCTGCTTCATTGCATACTCACCAGTTTGATAAAGGTCACGATATTTTTCCGGTTCTACACCAGCACCGAAGAGCTTTTTAAACGATTCTTCGCGCATGTGAATATGATGATTCGAAACACCAATAGGTATGGCAGGCTGCTGAGAACAGGAAGAAGAGTCCGGTCCCTGCAAACTTTTGAGAACCGCATCGACAACCGTACTGATAAGGATTTCCTGTGACTGACTACATGAAGACCGCATACCGTCAGTGCCGCATTCCTGACCACTGTTAGAAAATTTCTTTACTTCCATATATACATCCGACTGACAGGGAACTCTGATAACATGTCAAATATAATTTCAGACAATTTGCTTAATCGAAGATTTTTCCCGGATTGAGAATACCATTGGGATCGAATGCCTGCTTGATCTCCCGCATCAGCTGCAATTGTCTTTTGTCTATAAAATCACCAATATACTCTTTTTTAACCATGCCTATGCCATGCTCGCCGGAAATCATTCCACCAAACTGCCGCCCCAGCTCGTGAATTCTATCGCGGGCACTACGAAATACCTTCTCCCATCCAGGTATTTCTGTCCAGATACCATTTTTCCATCGAGCTTTCATGATGTTAGTATGCACATTGCCATCAGCAGCATGTCCATACGTCGGCAGCCAGATTCCCAGCTCCAGCTCAATATCATGTATCGCTTCAACCAGATCGGCTATTCGCGAACGAGGTACGGTAACATCAAGTATTTCAACCATATTATTACGCATGGCTTCATAAATGTTACTTCGGATTTCCAGAATCGTCTGCTGTTTATCCTTTGTATCGGCTACAAAAATGTCAAGAGCACCGCCGGCAGTACAGAGCTCGGCAACTCTTTCAGCCTGACCCATTACCTCATCATCATTTGTCCCGTCAATGATGATCATGAGATCGGCGGTACCACTGGTACAAGGCCATTTTTTATTCATGAAATCTTCTGTAACCGCAATGGAGTCACGTTCAACAAATTCAACCGCCATGGGCAGAATTTTGTTACAGATGATTGAAGGTACCGTTTTGATAGCTGACTGAAGGTCACTAAACGGTGCAATCAGGGTATACATCGAAACGGGTTCGGGTGATAGATTGATAATTGCTTTAGTAACAATCCCCAGAGTACCTTCAGAACCGATCAACAGATTGAGAAGACTGTAACCGGTACTGCTTTTCATCAGTTTTCCTCCAAGCATCGTAATTGTACCATCAGCCATTACTACCTCGAGACCGCGTACGAAATTGCGTATAACTCCATACTTAACAGCCCGGGCACCACCGGCATTTGCAGCAATGACCCCACCAATGGTCGCACCTTCATCACCGGGATGAGGAGGAAAAAATAGTCCTGTGCCATCAATAGCTTTGTAAAAATCCTGAAGTGTACAGCCCGGTTCAACAACAGCCATCAGATTGTCCGTATCAACTTCAATCACTTTTTTCATATTGGCAAAAGATATAACAATACCACCGAACATCGGGACACACGCACCACAAAGTCCGGTACCTCCACCCCGTACGGTCAATGGTATACGGTGTTTATTGGCAAATGCAGCAATTGCGGACACCTGATCAGCGTTGACCGGTTTTACCACCACATCAGGATAGTGCCTGATCTCTGTTCCAGGGAACTCATCACCGCAGAAATCAACCAGTTTTTCCTTATCGGTAATTACATTCGATACACCGGCAATATTTTCCATGTAAGCAACTGATTCAGCATTCACAATTCCGAATTTCATAGTACCCCTCTGAACTTTTCAACATTTTAAAGAGAACACATCAGCAGTTTTTGAAACAACAGGGATCTGATACGGCCCGGAAGGTAAAACGTTGATCGTCGCATCCTGCCCATATCTGCTTAGCGCATCACCGATTCCCTGTTCTATACAGTCTATCGGAAAAACATGACACCGTTGTAGTTCCTCTCTTGAAATTCCACCAGTAAACAATGCAACACGAGCTTTACGCAGCACTTTTACAAGTTCCTCAACCTCCCACTGGTCAACACGAAAAAAACCAGGTTGACTGATCATATCAATAAATGAGTCACCATCTTTCATATCAAAAAGCATTTCACGGAAATGGCTGCTGCCGATTCCCTTACTGCAGGCTGAAGCAATGATAATAGTCCCTCCTGGTTTTACTGCAGGAAGTGCACTTACCATGCCTTTGACCGTCTGATAGAAATCCTGATCGAGCGGGACTCCGCCATTTGATGTAACCACAATATCGGCTTCATCAGGAATAGATACACGCGATTGTTGTGCACAGAAAGCAGCACCTGCCCGATGAGCAGCGTCAAGTTCACCGGAGAAAATACCGGTAATCTTTTTATCACGATTGAGTGTCACATTGACTATAAAATCAACACCGGCGAATCTGGCGGCTTTGAGAATGAACTCATGCATCGGATTGCCATCGAGTATCCCAACTGTCGATAATGGAGACTCAAGAAGCTCAGGCGAGTGTGCATAACGCATAGTCTGAATCCCCGCTATACCGGGAACAACCGCTTTCCTTCCGCCGGAATATCCCGCCATGAAATGCGGCTCGATAAAACCTGTCAGAATGCGAAGGTCGGCTTCAACATAACGACGATTTACAAATAAATCGACATCAGAACCAGGGCATTTTCCAAGATTTACCAGCATGGATTCATCATCGCCCCGATGATTGACTATTTCACAACGACCCGGAACATCAGAGCCAAGCAACGTTTCGAGCTCAGCACCTTCAGTTGGAGTATGCATACCACAGGCGATCAGAATCGTGGTTGTAATGTTCATCTGTTCGAGCAGATCGAGAATTGGCGGAAGTATAATTGTATTGGGAACCGGACGGGTTTTATCAGATACGACAATACATGCCGTTTTTTTATTCCGGCATAATTCCGGAAGCGGTAATGAACCAATCGGAGATAATAAACTTTTTCTGATACATTCCTCGATCGATTCAACAGGCGGCACCTCCACTCCTGTACCAATCGCTAAAATGTTCCTGTCAGGAATGGTAACCTCTAACCCCTCAGTGCCGTAATCAACTCTGATTTTCATCCGTTCCATCCATCGATCATAAAAGTCTGTCTTTGAAAATCTTTTTAAGAGGTGATGTATCGGGTTCATCGGTCACAACAAAGTCAACCTCACTGTTTTCACATACACAGATACCCGTACCTGGAACTGCTTTTGAACTATCAATCATTACTATCGTAGAATCCGATGCTTCCATCAGCGCTCTTTTAACAGCAACCGCTTCTTCATGCGGATCAAAGAAACCCCGTCCGGGAATAAATGCACTAGCCGAAATAAACGCACAGTCGAAATGAAATTTTTTAATCATGGATAGTAATTCCGGACCATAAAAAGTAGCTGTCTTTGGATGCAACCGTCCTCCGGCAAACACCACCTGCAAGTCTTCCCTGTTAGCAAGATTGTTAAATGCATCGATACTACAGGTCAAGACAAGAAGATTTGCAGGAAAAAGGGTCTCGGAAAGATAGTACACCGTCGAACTGGCATCAAGACATACAACCTGTTTATCTAGTAGCAATGCATTGGCTTTTGCAGCTATTTTCTTTTTTGCAGTGATATTGACCGTTTTTTTCTGTTCAAAATTGTAAAATTCATTTGAAAAATCATTTGACATGGCTCCACCGTGAAATCGCCGTATCAGTCCAGAGTTTTCAAGCTCCACTAAATCCCTCTGCATAGTGATACGTGCTGTGCCAAGAGCCTCTTCCAGATCAATTAATGACATCCTTTTTCTGGAGTTAATAAGAGCCAGAATCTTTTTATGTCGATCTACTTTCAAGGATAATGTATTTGCCATGATACTTAATATAATCAATAATATCAAATATATCAAATTATTTCATTTTCATCCAGGGAGACACCTTAATTCCCACCAATTATCAGAAACACACCATCAGGTATGCTCATCATTTGAGTAGATATTATATTATTGAAGGTAATTGCACAATCCTCCTTATTGGTTTCGATACCGATATATGGGGACTCAACACGCAGTAGCAGAAATGAACTCTGATCCCAGGCTCGGAACGAAGGGTTAATACTATGGGTTTTGCGATTACTTCTGAAGATCATTTTTTCTATTAGGAACCGTTCTGCATGGTACTTTTTTTGGGGCTGATCTATATTCTGGGACTTACAGCTACAGTCATCAATTTCAGCTTACTGAAACACTGGTGGCAGGCCGCTCTGGCTTGTCTGGTTGTCAGTGCCCCACTGATCATTTTTTACCCTTATTGTGCATCGATTGGAATAGTGCTACCTCAACAATTTCTCCATGACCGTGGAGTAATTACCAATTTTGCATTATTTCTTATTCTTGAGTCTTTTTTCATGTTAGTCCTCAGCAACAGCTTCGTTGTCAAATCTTTAAACTGCCAGAAATTACAATGGACGATTTCAAGCCTGCTCCCCTCTCTGGCACTGGTAGTGGGAAATGAAGCAATTCTTATGATCCTGTTCCAGATAATCAACGGTAAATCGTTTCTGTTAATCGCATCGATATTTACAGTTATTATTTTTACGATACTGATGACCGCAAGAGCATTAGTAATGATTTCGATCAAAAGTTTCGATTCAAAAATTAAGGGTAAGATTTTTATCCTGTTTTTACAAATACTTCTTGCAATGTTTCTACCCCTTCTGGCTGCGGGTATCGAGTCCATACAAATCCCTGTTCATTTTGATCTGCAGTTCACCATTATAATAACCAGTGGCATGGTACTTATATCACTGACAGGCTTTTTTATTCACCATTTCATATCATCAGAAAAGGGAAACCGTTTATGTCGTTTCTTAATCAGAGTTTGTACCTGATCTCAGATGCACTACTTATTCCAGTTATCATTTTTCTGTTGTTACTCTTCGTACGTTCACTGATGCTCATCGGGGGTGCATATAGTATGTTTATTCAACGTGCACGACATCAAAAAAGCCTGGGTACCCTTTTAGAACAGGTGAGAAAATCGACTCCAACGATAGAAAGCCTTACCACACACACCATATATAAAACCGTTTTTTCCCGATATCTTCATCAAATTATTGGCACTCCTGATAGTCGGGTCCACGCAGAAAAAGTGTTGGGTGACCTTGAACTTGAGGGTGAAAAAGAGCTTGAAAAGTGTAAAATACTTATAAGAACCGGTCCAATGCTTGGACTAATGGGAACACTGATACCTATGGGGCCGGCACTTACAGGGCTTGCAGCAGGCAACCTCGATGTGATGGCTCAGAACATGCGTCTGGCGTTCTCAACAACGGTTGTTGGTATTTTTATCGGTGGCATCGGTTTTTTATTACATCTTGTAAAACGGCGATGGTATATGGAGGACGTAAAAAACTGTTCCTATATTGTTGACCTTCTTTTTGAAAAGGAGCACCTCAAATGAGGGACACCCGCAACCTGTTCCGTGAAGATGATGAGACAGATCCGTTAGGAGGTATAACCAATCTCTTTGATGCATCAATGGTTTTTGCGGTTGCACTGATGGTATCGATTGTAAGCTTCATGAAGATGAGCGATCTCTGGACACAGAATGATGCGACAATTGTAAAAAATCCCGGAAAAGAGAATATGGAAATCATCCGCAAAGAGGGTAAAAAAATTACCAAGTACACAGCATCACAAGAGCAAACCCGGGGAGGCAAAGGAAGAAAGATCGGTATTGCCTATGAACTGGAAGATGGTTCGGTTATTTATGTTCCTGAAGAGGTTAAATGATAGTTCCTGTTAAAATTTCTATGGGAAAGAACAGCAGAATGTATGCGGCATTTGCCGGAGTTGTTCTTTTTATTCTACTGGCCGCCTGGGCAACAATACACTTTATCATATCACCTACAAGAATAGCCCTGGTGAATTTTCAGGACTTCCAGTATGCAGAGATTACCGAACTGAACAACAACCCCTTTATCAGAATTACCCGTATCAATCTCGATGACCCCCGATTGAATCAGCTTGGGAAATATCATGTCGCTCTTTTCTTTGGTAAAGGTCTACGTCTCACCCCCGAAATTGAACGTTCCATCTCCTGGGCAGGACTTCATGGGACAAAGCTGTTTGTTTTTGGTGGTCTGACTGAAGATATGGATGGTCTTACTAATCTGACCGGTGATGATCTTGAAAATGTCAAACATTACCTTGGCTATGGTGGAACTGCAAACACAGTTCGATTACTTACCTATTGCAGACGTATATTGCATGGAAAGACTTCCTTTTGTGATCCTTTACAACCACCGCTATTTATTCCTGTTGAATCTTACTTTCATGGTGGTGATGAGGAGTATTTTGAGAAATTCACCGATTACCAGAAGTTCTACCAGAATAAGGGATTTTTCAAACCTGATGCACCCCGTGTCCTGATACTGGTTTCAAATCTTGGCCCGCGAAGTACTACAACATCACGACCGGTTCTTGCGCTTATAGAGGAGCTGGAACGGAAAAACCTCAATGTCTATCCTGTTACCGGCTTTTTCAGAAGACTTGAATATATAAAAGAAGTCAAGCCAGATATAATAGTGTTTTTTGCTCATGGCCGTATTGCTCCAGGCCAGCCTGATGAAGCTGCTCAACTCCTCAAGGAAACTAACGCACCGCTTTTGTGCCCGATTGTTCTTTTTGAACCTTATGATACATGGCAAAACAATCAGAAAGGGATGACAGGGGGTAATCTCAGTCAGAATCTCATAGTTCCAGAAATTGATGGCGGAACCGTACCGTTCGTAATCGGAGCACAGTTCCCCAACCAGAAAGGGCTTATGGTGTTCCGCGAAATACCGGAACGGATTGAATCGTTTTGCCGTTTAGTTGAAAACCTTACCCGACTTCAAAGAAAAACAAACAATGACAAAAGAGTCGCAATAGTTTATTACAAAGGCCCTGGAAGAAACGCTCTTACTGCAACAGGCCTCAATGTAACTCCATCACTTCTGAATTTGCTGTATACACTTAAAACTGCCGGGTATGCAACAGGAGATTTACCATCTACAGAAAATGAACTCTTCGGGAAAATTCAAAAAGAAGGTCCGGTCATCGGAACGTATGCTCATGGAGCAACAAATGAACTTCTTCGAAACGGCAACCCTGAATTAATCCCGATTGATACACTCCGTTCCTGGATCAAAACAGAGCTCCCATCAGATCTTATAAGTTCTGTGGAAGCAAAATACGGACAGCTGCCAGGAGAATACCTTTCGTTCAGCGATTCATCAGGACATTCATTTGTTGTAGTTCCCCGTTTGCAATTTGGAAATGTGACGCTACTTCCACAGTTATCACCAGGATCCGGTGATGAAGCACCCGGGTTTAAAGGTGTTGGGAAGTACCCACCACCCTACCCATATATTGCATCGTATTTATGGATCAGAAAAGGTTTTAAAGCTGATGCTCTGATCCACTTTGGAACCTATGGTAACTTCGAGTTTCTTCCCTACAAGCAGCCACCATTATCAGGTATCGACTGGACTGATGTGCTTCTTGGTCCAACGCCACACCTTTATATTTATTGTATCGAAAGCATCGGTGATGCACTTATCGCAAAGAGACGCAGTTATGCAACAATCATCAGTCATCTAACCCCGCCATTTAAAGCATCAGGTGTTTATGGAGAACTTACGGAACTTAAAAATAAACTGGATCAGTTTACACTGGCATCATCGGATATCCTCCGTGAAGAGTACCGTCGTTCGGTTTCAGAACTTTCTGAAAAAACCGGTATCTCAAAAACACTGCATATTTCGAGTGATTCATCCACCATTCTTTCCGATGAACAGGTGAATGCCATCTCCGAGCATGTGAGTGAAATTGCAGAGGAAAAAATTCATGAAGGACTTTACACATTGGGTTCTTCATATACTGAACAGCAATTAAACAATACCTGTAAGACACTCCTTGTTGATATGCTCATACAACGTATGGGACAGCTTGATGTTGTCAGAAAAATCATCAGTCGTTCCGATTTTGACAATATGCTATTTACAGAGAAACGCTACCGTCAGAAAGCTGTAACAATGGTTGATGCAATCCTCGAAAACAAAAAGCGTTTCGATGAATGCATCTCTGCAAATGACCGCCGGGAGCTTACCCGCCTTGCTCAGCAACAATCACGTACTCCGGAAGAAAATAATCTTCTCTCCATTCTTCAGTCATATCGTTCAACCCTTGAAGCTGTTCTGCCATTCCGTAATGAACTTGACTCATCTCCATCATTTGAGATGAGAGCAATTCTCAATGGACTTGATGGAAGGTATACACCGGCATCTCCCGGTGGAGATCCGCTTATCACTCCATCATCGATTCCTACAGGCAGGAACATGTACGGGATAAATGTTGAACAAACTCCCGATGAAGAAGCGTGTCTTATCGGTGAAATGCTCGCTGATCAATTATGTAAACAGCGGCTTGCAGCTGCCGGAAGCTACCCGCGTAAAGTTGCTGTAACCCTCTGGGGAGGGGAATTTGTGCGAGATCGGGGTAGTGCAATCGGTCAGATATTTGCTTTACTCGGGGTTCGTCCTTTGACGAATTCAATGGGAACAGTGTATGATGTTGCGCTTATTCCCTGCAACGAACTTAAACGGCCAAGAATTGATGTCGTCATTCAGACATCAGGGCAGTTCAGGGATCTGGCAGCATCGCGATTAACACTTATTGAAAAAGCGATTCGAATGGTTGCTGAAGCCGATGAAGGTACAACCTGCGGAAATTATGTTCGTGAAGGCACTGTTGAGATGGAGCGATTACTCAAAGAGAAAGGCTACGCTCCGGCAGAAGCGCGGGATCTATCTTACACACGGATTTTTGGCGGAGTTGATGGGAACTATGGCTCGGGTATTCGCGAAATTGTTCATGCAGGTGATCAATGGAATGAATCTGATGAAATTGCGCAGCGCTATATGGAAAATATGGGTGCAATGTATTCCGAAAATCATTGGGCTACTTTTAAAAAAGGCCTTTTTGAAGTCGCACTTATGAATACCGAAGTGGTTACACAATCAGTTAACTCTCATTTAACAACCCCGTTATCACTGGATAATGTGTATGAATTTATGGGTGGAATAAGTGCAGCTATAAAAATGGTAAGCGGGAAAAGTCCTGTTCAGGTTTTTGGAGACCTCAGAATACCATCAAAGCCTCGTGTACGTGAAGCTGGTGAAATGATCTGGGCTGAGGCGCGTGCAAGTATTCTCAATCCTGCATTTATCGAGCCCATAATAAAGAGTGGCTCTTCAGGTCCCGAATTGATAGCTGAACATTTCCGGAATGCATTTGGATGGAATACCTTGACTCCACAACTTATCGGAAGTCAGCTATGGGAGCAGCTTCATGATGTGTATATCAAAGACAGATATAATTTACATATTCAGGATTCATTTGAAAAACTGAATCCCTATGCTTTTCAGGAGATAACCGCTGTAATGCTTGAGGCGGTGCGCAAGGGATATTGGAATCCAGGTCCGGCAGTTACACAGCAGATGGCACAACTACACGCATCACTGGTAAAAAAGCACAAAGCCGGATGCAGTTATTATGTGTGCAACAACAGCAAATTACGTGATTTAATCAAACAAAACTGTGATAAAAACCTTGAACAATCATATATTGAACAGATAAACAATGCACGGTTTTCGCCATCATCAAAGGAAAAGCCTGCAATAATTATGAAAAAAGAAGAGACCGGTCAGGTGCAGAAATTCCTGATTGAAAATCGTGAAGCAATAATCATACTTGGAATAATCATACTGATTCTGATAACAGCAGTTATCGGGGGAATGATCCGTCAGCAACTTCGACGATAAACCTGGAGGATGGATGTTTTTTTACCGAAGATTACATTTACTATCAATTTGTTATATCATACTTTTTCTTACTGTTGGTGTCATATACTTTTCCTGTTCACAACTTGACAGTAAAAAACGTGAAGCAACAACCTGGATTAAAGAGGGTATGCGTGCACAGCGCAAGGGTGATATGAAAAATGCATTACGTTTTTTTTCATACGCTGTTTCGGTTGATCCGAAAAGTGCCGATGCGTATATGACACGGGCACATGCTTATTTCATGCTTGGACAACCCGATTCTGCTGCTGATGATTGCACCAGGGTGATAGACCTTGACACATCAAAGGTAAATGCATACGACATAAGAGGAAGGATTTTATTCGCACGGGGACAATACAGTAAAGCAATAGAGGATTTTAATAAAGTCATCTCCCATCCAACGGCATCTACTGCCTTATTGTATTATCGTGGCATAGCATATAACCGTTTGCAACAGTATAAAGAAGCTATCAGCGATCTCAACAATTATATTGCCAAAGACACAGCAATGTCCCAGGCATATTCCGCACGTGCTATTGCATTATTTAACACAGGTGAATTCAACCAGTCTCTTAGGGATTGTGAAAGCGCACTCACGCTTGACACCAATAACACTGAAGCATTGACAATTCGAGGTACGATCTATTTAAATTCCGGAAATGCTCAAGGGGGGATTCACGATCTTGATCGAGCAATCAAATTCGATCCAAAAAACTCGCTTGCATACACCTACCGTGGAACCGGCTATTTTAATCTTCAACGATTTGATGATGCACTTGCCGATTTTAATTCAGCAATTTCACTAGATTCACGCAACTCACTTGCATTTGCCTCACGTGCAGTCATTTTTTTCAATAAAAACGAAATACCAAAAGCAATGACCGATTGTGACAGTGCCATTGCAGCTGATTCTTCAAGTGCACAGGCATTCTATCTGCGCGGTGTAATATTTCTACACAGTAAGCGGTTCGATGATGCACAGATTGCGTTAAATAAAGCGATAGAACTCCAGCCCCAGAATGCCGATGCGTATCTTCAACGCGCCCAGTTGTATAAATTAATCGGTCTGGTTGAAAAATCGAACGCAGATTTTGAGTCCTATAAGCGCCTTGAAGCTCGATATCAGTAGTGTTTTAAGTGCCTCAATTCATTCCACCCTCTACCCGGAAACTTGAACTTCGTGGGCATTTTTCATCAAATCATTCATACAACGTTTTGATCCACACGATATATCAATGACTTACATTTGCTAGTGTGGGCATTTTTGCCAACAGTTTTTTTATTTCTACAAAAATTTATCTCTCATCATATTAGTTGTATCCTTATATTGGATCATATGAAACCACTCCATGATTATTTCGAGTACAGGGATTTTCTCAAAGACTTTTTTGAAGAAAAGAAGAAGAGTAATCACTTTTTTTCGTACCGAATAATGGGAAGCAAAGTTGGAATTGATGCATCACACCTGGTAAAAATTTTCCAGAAACAGCGACATGTAAGTCCAAATTTAATTGAAACACTGATAGAGTTTTGTGAGCTCAATGAACGCGATGCACTCTTTTTCTCAACACTTGTTAATTTTAATAAAGCAAAATCCGATCGTGATGCAAAACTGTATTATGAAAAGTTGCTGGAATTAAAAGGAGTACGAACACATGCACTGGAAAAAAACCAGTATGAGTATTATACCAAATGGTATTATTCAGCAATTCTGACGCTCCTGGATTTTTATCCATTCACTGGTGATTATAAAGCACTTTCACAAAAAGTAAGTCCTCCAATTACCGAGGCAAAGGCTCGAAAAGCGATAGAACTTCTAGAACAACTGGGGTTGATCAGAAGAATAGATAATGGACCATACGTTCTTACCAACAAACTGATAACCACTGGTGACCACTGTCGCTCTATTGCAGTACGGGCATTTCAGGAAGAAACAATCAGGCTTGCCGGCGAAGCTCTTCAGAGGTACCCGCGTGAACAGCGAAATATATCTACCGTAACAATTACACTTTCGGAAAAGAATCTTGCAGAAATTAATGATATAATTAAGGAGTTCAGGAACACATTACTGAAATATGCAGAAGCAGAAAAAAGTCCTGACAAGGTCTATCAACTGAACATTCAACTGTTTCCATTGACAGCATAATATGAAAATTACATTACTGCAAATACTTATGTCCTTATACTTCGTGTACATTCTCTCCTGTACCGAAAGTCCAACTATCGCTGGTGCAGGTTCCGAGACTACTAACAGTCTGACAGGGACCGTTGCATTAGCAGATGGTCAGCCGGCTGTAAATGCAATTGTCAGACTTTATCCATCATCTCACAATCCGGTCAAAGATGCTCCTCTCCCATCTTCAATGGCTGCAATCACCAATTGTACCGGTAAGTATTCATTTCAGGACATTGACACAGGGTTATATTCAATTTATGTACAGTATCTTCAGGAAAACAAAGGTACTCTGATTCAGAATGTCGAATCATATTCTGACACAGTAACAGTTGATCATGCAACAGTGAAGGAAACGGGTGCTGTATCGGTCGGTCTCCCCGACAGTGCGGACAGTTCCTCAGGGTATGTATATATTCCCGGAACTCCATTCTTTGCTTATTTGAATAATGGCAGTAAACCGGTCATTCTTGGTTCTATTCCATCAGGTGTGATCTCCCAACTGATCTATGCAACAACAAAAAGCTCCTTAACATCAGTTATTACATCTGATGTCACTGTAACGCCATCAGACACTACAATTGTAGCTCATTATTCCTGGTCGCATTCACGACGCATTTATCTTAATACAGCCGCAACCGGAGCATCGATTTCAAATACTGTTTATCACTTCCCGATGCTTGTACGATTAAAGAAAACAAATTTTAATTTCAGTGAAGCTAAAGCTGATGGTTCCGATCTGCGTTTTTCAACAATTGACAATAAATTTCTTTCCTATGAAATTGAACGATGGGACACTACTGCCGGACTTGCAGAAGTCTGGGTGCTTGTCGATTCAATATTGGCTGATAACAGTCGCCAGCATTTCCTGATGTATTGGGGCAATCCTGAAGCATCCAGTATGTCAAATAGTGTTACTACGTTTGATACCACCCAGGGATTTCAGGGTGTCTGGCATCTTTCCGGTCAGGGGACCAGCCAGGCACATGATGCAACGGCAAATGGTTTTCATGGTACACCAATGAATATGACTGCTGCTTCAGCTATCGAAGGCGCAATCGGTAGTGCTAGAAGTTTCAATGGAACGTCAAGCTATATTACCATGCAGAACACGTCTGCTGGTAAATTGAATTTCGCTGAAAACGGACATTATACCATGTCACTCTGGGCTTATGCAGAAATGATTGATTCAAGCTACCACGCAATCGCCGGTAAGGGACACGAACAATATTACATGCAGTTGAAATGTTTCAAAAATAGTAAGGCTACCTGGGAGTTTGTCGAATTCAAGAGTGGTAATGGCTGGGAATATACCGAAGATTCAACACCGCCTGCTCCTGGAACAAAACAGTGGCTCTATCTGACAGGGGTACGTGATGGCGAGTCCCAGAAACTGTATATCAATGGTGTCAAGGTTATCGATAGCATATCACTTATGAAAGGTGATTACGAACGTTATACATCAGATAATTTCAGCATTGGAAGCTATGGGAGGTCTGTAACCATCCCCTATTCGCAAGGATGGTCATATTTCAAGGGCAAAATTGATGAAGTGCGCGTTTCCAACATTGCATACAATGACGACTGGATTAAATTGTGCTATATGAATCAGAAACCGGATGATGCGCTGGTCGTGTTTGAAAAGTAAATAATTTACAATAATACAAGGTTAACATTTAAAAAGGACAGGTGCTATTATGTTTAGACGTTATCTTTTAGGAGTAACTTGCGGTTCGCTACTCGCGATAAGCAGTGTTCAGGCACAGGATAAGCTTTATACGAACGAGTTTCCACTTGGGGATGTGAAATTGCTGGATGGGCCTTGTAAGAAGGCTATGGATTTGAATGTTACGCATTTGATGAAATACACTGTTAACAGATTGTTATATTGCTACCGTAAAGAAGCAGGTCTTTCCACTCAGGGTGCTTCAAACTATTCAAACTGGGCCGGATTAGATGGTCATATTGGTGGCCATTATCTTTCTGCGCTTGCAATGCAATATGCTGCAACCAGTGATGCACAATGTAAAACACGAATGGATGAAATGATAACTGAGCTGAAAAAATGTCAGGATGCAAATGGTAATGATGCCACTTTTGCCGGATACTTAAGTGGAATTCCAAATGGTAAAGCAATGTGGAGAAACTTTAAAAGTGGAAACTTTTCAACTTACAATAGTATGTGGGTACCATGGTATAATATTCACAAAACATATGCAGGCCTGCGAGATGCATATGCATATGGGGGCAGTGAAACTGCAAAAACAATGTTTCTTAAATTGTGTGATTGGGGTATGAGTATTTGCTCTGGTCTTTCAGATGCACAGATGCAAAGTATGGAGGGTATGGAACATGGTGGAATGAATGAAATGTACGCTGATGCCTATCAGATCACAAATGATACAAAATACCTTAATTTTGCAAAAAAGTTCTCTCACAAATGGTTGTTAGATGCAATGTCTTCAGGTAGAGATAATCTCGATAATGTTCATGCAAATACACAAGTGCCAAAAGCGGTAGGTTTTGCTCGTATAGGCGAAACAGGAAACGATAATACCTATGTGAAAGCTGCTGACTTTTTCTGGAACACTGTAACAACTAACAGGAGCATAGCAATTGGCGGTAACAGTCGTAATGAGTGGTTTCCAGCAAAATCTGCTTGTATGGAATTCATTTCCGGACGAGAAGGTGTGGAATCATGCAATACGCACAACATGTTGAAACTCACTGAAGATCTTTTCCGTATGAAACAAGATGTAAAATACGCTGATTTTTATGAAAAAGCTCTGTTTAATCACATAATGTCAACTCAGCATCCGACACACGGTGGGTATGTTTATTTTACACCAACCCACCCGCAACACTACCGTGTATATTCTGCACCTGATGTAGCAATGTGGTGTTGCGTTGGTACAGGTATGGAAAACCATACTAAATACGGTCAGTTTATTTATACTCACCAGAACGATTCACTTTTTGTTAACCTTTTTATTGCTTCAGAATTGAACTGGAAAGAAAGAAGTGTAAAAATAACCCAGGAAACAAAGTTCCCGGATGAAGAACAAACTACTTTGACTGTATCAACAGAAATGCAACGTGTATTCAGAATGTTTATCAGACATCCATCATGGGTACCTGAAGGTAAAATGAAAGTTATAGTTGGTGAAGATACAGTGTCATCAGATTCAAAACCTTCAACATACGTGGAAGTCGTCCGCACCTGGAATGGTGGTGAAAAGGTAAAAGTGTTGCTCCCAATGCATTTTGATATTGAAGAGTTAATTAATGTCCCACAATGGAAAGCTATTAAACGCGGTCCAATTGTACTAGGTGCTAAAACAGGCACAAATAATCTGACCGGACTTATTGCGGACGCATCAAGAATGGGACATGTAGCAGGTGGTACCCTTCCCGATTATAATTCTGCACCAAAATTAACTATCAATGGTGCTACATTCCAATCACAATTTAAGCCAATTGCAGGAAAACCACTCACCTATAAGGCTCCTGGTATATTCTCAAATAAAGCTGATACAAATCTTGTCTTTGAACCTTTTTTCAGAATTCATGATGCCCGATATATGATGTATTGGAATGCAACGGTTAATGGAGGTATTGTGACAACTAAACCACAACAGCTAAAGAATTACAATGCGGTATTTAATGAAATCCAAAGAACAAATGGTATCCTGAAATTTTCATTCAATAATGAGGACCAATCCAGATATATCAGAATCTATTCCCTTTCCGGAAGGAAAATTGCAGATATAGCTGCATATTCAAGGGAAGTTTCCTTCAATTATCATAAACAGAATTTGAATATAGCAAATGGAACATATACAGTTCAGATAGTTTCTGATAAGCAAAGAATTACCAAACCATTATGTATTTTTTAATTTCGTATAAGGCGTAAAGGGTATCAGAGTAGCCTCGGATGGTATATCCGGGGCTTTTTTATTGTCAAATCGTTCCAATTATATTACAGCATTCTCATATTTCTCCTTATGAGACGCGCTTACAGCGCTTCGGAACCGTTTTTTTTTCTATAATACCCAGACATTCTGTCTGAGCCAGTATGAGCCACAATTTCCTTAAGACATTTCGTATTACATGTATTTAGGGTTGCAAGGTCGTGCACTGGAATGCTTGACCTTGACCATTATGGAAATTGAAATTTGAATTGACATTAAAATGTAGTAATTAAATTTTTATAGCCAGAAATTTTCCCCGCTATCATTACATTCACCACATAACTCCCCGGACGCAATCCTGATAGATCGACTGATAGTTTATCCTTACCTTGATACATCCCGGAATACAGCATGCTTATAAATCTTCCAGACAGATCAAACAATTTGATCTCAATGATCTCATTTGAATTTGATATCGGAATGTTATCGGTCATGATCTTTCCTGTGTTTGAAACGATTTTTAGAGTATTACGCTTACTGCTTACCGGCAAACCATTCCCAACTTTTATCTGATTGAATTTCCACCAGTTAAAATTAAAAAGTACTCCATTTCCACCAGTAAATTTCAAAAAAAGATCATGTTTTCCTGTAGCCCCGCTTACTGTACAGCTTTTTGTAGTCCAGGTTTGAACTCCACCAGTTGACACGATATCGCAGGTACCAACAAGTGTTCCTGTCTGACTGTCAAGATGAAGTTCAATTTTACCACCACTTGTATTTGAAGCAACGCGTGCATCAAACGAGGATGCTCCGGTTTCAAAATCGACCCCTTCAACTTTTATATAATCGTTATTGTGAATTGAATCAATATGAATCCCACCTTCAGAACATATTCCGGTTCGAACACCACTGGACCAGCATATTGTTTCAGCCTGTACCGTATCATAAGGATTAAGACTGGTAACCCCTGTAACCACACCACCTGAAGTTTCTTTAATTGATGGAATTGTTCCATCCTGATTATATTCGAATTGCTCAACACACACTGCCCTTCGGTAACTTCCACCCTTTGGCAACCCCGCGTTGTGATAGAAGAAGTATGATTTTCCTGCAAAATCAACCACTCCCGGATGAATGGTATTGCTTACCCCATTAGGCTGGGTACCCATTATCTGTCCCTTGTAGGTCCAGGGTCCTGTAGCAGTTGAACTAGTTGAATAACGTATACATTCTGGAAACTGAGATGCATAGACAAGATAATAGATATTATTGCGTTTGTACACCCATGGTGCTTCCTCATAATCCGGTCCGAAAGAAACTGTGTTATTTTGAGCAATGCAACTGATCGGTCCTGAAGTTGAAATCAAATCAGCATTGAGTTTTACCCAGTAAAAAACGTTATTTCCCCAATAGAGATACGCTTGCCCATTGTCATCGATAAAAGTTGTCGGATCAAGTCCTCTCCAACTATGTGTAGCATTGCAGCCAGTCATCTGATTTGACGAAACAAGTGTTTTTCCCATATCCTTGAAAGGCCCGAGGGGATTGTCTGCGACGGCTACACCAATCGCAACTCCGCCGGATGCTGGTGTTGAGATATAATAATAAAATTTCCCATTATGTTCAATTGCCTGTGCAGCATCAGCTTCCCCACCAGACCATTTGAAATCGCTGGTTTTCAAAACAATACCATGATCTGTCCAGTTTACCATATCTTTTGAAGAGTAGCACTTCCAGTACTTCATGAGGTAACTATTATCTGGTGCCGCTGAGGAGTCTACTCCGACATAGGCATACACCCTGTCTTTATATGCCATCGGAGCCGGATCTGCCGTGAAACACGTCTGTATAATCGGGTTGTCTCCAAATACATTTGACAAATACACCGTCATCAATGAAAAAATAATGTGTTTTAAAATGGAATTGTTAAACATGTAAAAATTCTCCCTTCTAAATTAATTGTTAACCTTGTCCAGTATTTCGTATTTACAGTTCGAATTTATGGTAATAATTACATCTATAAAACCTTCAGTAATTGACAGCTTTTTGTGTTTTTTTTACCAGCTATCGCCTATATTTCAACACCTCAATGCTATCCAGAACATCTTTACTACCTGGCCTTATTGTAAGCACATAACTATACAGACTCAGTGCTTCCCGGATCTCATCAGGTTGTCGCAACAAATTGGCAAGATATGTGTTTAAATCAGGATTCCGAGGCAGAATGCGAATAGCCTTGCGGTAAACATCAATAGCATCACTTTTTCTCCCGGCTTTAACCAGCGCATCACAGAGCAGATGATACCCATCGGGATCATCCGGAAGTAATCGTACGCCCTTATTGAACTGATCAATCGCATTTTTGAAATTATTCATTTTCACATACGTGTTTCCTAAACCGAAATGTGCAATAGCGTCTTGCGGCATAAGGTCTATTGCTGAGAGAAAATGTTGCTGTGCCTCGCTATATTGTGAACATTTCAAATACGCTTCAGCGAGATTGCAATGTGTGAAACCGTTACCTGATTCATAACGTAATGCGGTTTTATATTGTTTAATGGCTTCAGACATATTACCCTTATTGAATGCGACATTTCCGATATTAACATATGCTATTGCAAAAGTGGAATCGAATTGTACAGCCTGCATGTAATGAGATAATGCATCATCGGCCCTCCCCAGCCTCTCCAGAACATTACCAGCGCTTATATGAGCCCGGACATTTTTAGAATTATATTTCAGTGCCTGCAAATACCTTTTAAAAGCATTATCATCATCACCAGCTTCTTCAAAGGACATCCCTGAACGCCACAGTGACACATCATCAATAAATTGCTCTCGAATTGTTTTAATAGCATCATTCCCTGTATAAACAAACTCAGGAATATTGGCAGCCCGGTCGGGTGCCACGAGATTTTCCAGAAGAACCGGTGGGGCATCATTTCCATTCGTGTCAATATGAGTGATATAAAGCTGCGTATAGGGAGTATTCTCCTTTGATGAAAAAACCAGCCAGCAACTATTTGAAGACCATGAATGCCAGGAGTTCATCCGGTTTGTGTTACATTTCATCAGTCGAGGTGTTCCCCCGCTGGAAGGAATTATATACAGTCTGCTGTCTGGTTGAAGAAGCATAAAGCTCTTTGATTTACAAAACACTATCCATTTACCATCTGGAGAATACCTGGCAAAGTAGTTACTCGCACTATCACCAGAAGCTCCGGTTAAAGGCTCTGCCACTCCACCTTTTCCACCATTAAATGAGATGCGATACAGATCATATTTGAAAAGTGTCTGGTTGTTCAAAAACTCCGAACATTCATCTGGTGAGAGAAGTGCTTTGGCTTTATCGTGCAGATTTTTTAAATGATAAACTTCACTGCGGGCAAACAGGATATATTTCCCATCTGGACTCCATGATGGATTGGACTGAACAAACTGTGGACTATCTGCGCCTGGAAGCGCAGCATATGTTCCTGTTGCTCTTGAATAAACTGCAAGAATTCCCTGGATCGGGAAAAAGAGCTGAGAAAAAGCAAGATCCGGTTTTGCCACAAAGACAGAGCGGTCTTTTACAGTACTGACAACGTGCTGTCCATCCGGAGATACCTGCGAAAGTAATCCGAATGTCGGATCATTCTCATCTCTTTTATAATCACTCCATGAAATTATATTCTCATTGGTAAGGGAAATAGTGTGCTCAACATTTGTCACAGCGTAGGCGCCTTTATCGTTTGCATAGTCGACATCCATGCCAAGTGTTTTTCCATCAGTAGAAAACGAGTGACAATTCCCGCAGACTGGCAGATTTTCAAGCACAACCGACGGGCGTTGTCTGCTTCCAATGGAGCCGAATCTCCATCGAATTTTTGATGGGTCCTTGACAGCATCACTGAATGGCAATATCACTTCCCTGTAGAATAATGGATTCCCGACACTGTCTTCTGATGTGGAAAATGAAATTTCGCTGTACGAAATAACTTTTCGGAAGACTCTGCTCTTTACACCTGCAACAGAGAGAATTGCACTGTTTTTCTGCGAATTTTTTTTGATTGTTTCCCATTGTTTCTCTGATGGTTTCCATGCCTGCTGATCTGTCAAAAAATTAATTTTGTTCCTGCTACCTGAAAACCTGCAGGAAACCAGCCATGGACCGTCAAATGAAGCATCACGCCAGCGAATGACAGGTGGAGGAATTTCAGGTGGAAATATGGTTGAATTATTTGGATAATTAATTGAACACGTTCCAACTGGTGTTTTAGTGGTCACGACTGGAAGTACAACTATACCATAATAAAGAAGAACAAGGGCGAATACCACACTTGCCCCGGCCAGGGTAAAAAACATCTTTTTGGATACTATTTTCATGACACATTAACTCGGCAATTACAATCTCAAAAACATTCTAATATACATTTTTTAGAAATCTCAAGTAGTGGTGATTGATCAGATTGAAAATATATCTCAAAGTTTTATAACATTTACACACATAACTCTTTGATTTCGCTATATAATTCATATCTTATAAAAATAATTTCTGAAAAATTATTAATTTTTTCTTATTATTTCAAAAGTAATGAAGAATATTAAAAATAGTTCAATTTTAACTTAAACGCTTAAAAAACAACGGGGGATTCAAATAATGTTTACATCGAAGCGCGCAAGTTTCTTATCTATTATTACAATCGTTGGTATTGGATTTTATTTCAATTCCAGTGCTCTGGACAATGGTTTGGCAAAAACGCCGCCCATGGGCTGGAACAGCTGGAACTGTTTCGGACCCAACATTAATGAAACACAAATTAAACAAATTGCTGATGTCATGGTCAGTACCGGACTCCGAGATGCCGGGTATGTTTATCTCAACCTCGATGACCACTGGATGGCTACATCACGTGATGGAAGTGGTAATTTGCAATCCGATCCGACCCGTTTTCCGAAAGGTATGAAAGAACTGGGTGATTATATTCATTCCAAAGGATTGAAATTCGGCATCTATGGTGACCGGGGTACAGTAACCTGCTATTTTCGCGACAACCAGAAAGAACTGACTACTAAAAGTGGCAGCAAAGGGACTGAGGAGCGTGATGCACAGACGTTTGCATCCTGGGGAGTTGATTACCTGAAATATGACAATTGTGAGGTAGGCTATGCAGCCCCCAGCGCAACGATGCAGTCGGATTACGAAAAAATGAGAGACGCTCTTGCAAAAAGCGGTCGGAATATTGTTTTCAGTATCTGTGCATGGGAATTTCGTGACTGGATGCCTAATGCCGGAAATCTCTGGCGGACAACCACAGATATTCTGAATATATGGAAAAAAGGATCAGGTGACTGGTCATGGGGTATTCTGGATATTATTGACTTAAATGAACCACGTGCTCCATATGCAAAACCTGGCGCCTGGAATGACCCCGATATGCTTCAGGTTGGTAACACTCGCAACGGTGGTCCTACCAATGAAGAATACCGTACCCATTTCAGTATGTGGTGTATTATGGCTGCCCCTCTTATCCTCGGTAATGATATCAGAAATATGAGCCAGGCTACAAAGGAAATAATTCTAAATAAAGAAGTGATCGCTGTAGATCAGGATTCTGCTGGAATCCAGGGGACTAAAATTAAATCATCAAATGGTCTTGATGTATGGTGTAAACCACTGGGATCCAGAAATGGGAATGTCAAAGCGGTTGCGTTATTTAACAGGAATAGTTCAACATCAAATATTACTGTTAATTTTTCAGATATAGGACTTAACGGTGAAGTATATGTTCGTGATCTTTGGGCCAAATCAGACAAAGGTAAATTTACAGGTTCTTATACCGCAAACAGCGTTCCGTCTCATGGAACAGTGATGCTTAAAATCTCCGGAGAACCACCAAGACCCGTCTCTGCATTCGACACAATACAGGCAGAAACCTACAGCAATCAATCCGGCATACAGGATGAAACCTGTAATACATCTGAAAAGTGTATCGGCTATATTGAGAATGGTGATTATGTTTCTTACGATAACCTTATTTTCGAAAAAGAACCAACAGGTTTTGAGGTTAAAGTATCAAGTAATGGCGCAAATGGGGGCAGCATTGAGATCAGACTCGATAGCCTTAATGGCAAACTTGCCGGAACCTGTGTTGTACCATCAACAGGAGATTGGACAACCTATATTACAGGCACCTGCACTGTAAGTAGCATTAGTGGCAACCATAAAATCTTTCTGAAATTCGTTGGAGAAAGTGGCTATCTGCTTAATATAAACTGGTTTAGATTTACTAAAGGTCCAGTATTGATAACATCCAGAACAACACGATCAGCAAGTCATAATTTGACATCGATTACTTATGCCGGTGAATGTATTATAACACCATTCAATAAAAATGTTCCCTATAGTGTATCAATTTTTTCTTCAGATGGTCGACTTGTAAAGCAGTTCAGCAATTCAGTTGGTATATCATACATTCCAATCCGAAACAATGGTATGTATATTGTCAAAATCATCAGTAATGGATATTGTGAAAGCAGAAAAATCAATATCAGTAAATAATCTATTGAACAGGTTGTAAGTATACACTATGGGGGAATGAAATGATTGCTGTAAAAAAATGTTCCAAAGTTCAGAGTGGCAGAGAATCAGTCGTTCAAAAGGTGGTACTCAGATAATTGTAATTGCGGTTGGACTCCTTATTAAACGAGCAATACCTGAAGGCCACAAGCAGTCTTCAGGCATTTTTTAATTAACAAATCTCTTTAATCACTACAGTTTTGCTGCGGAATAAAAACGATTCACCTGCTTTACGGCCAGCCATGGCTACCGCCAGTGGTGATTGCGGAGATATGATGTCATACTCTTCCCCATCGATGGTAACTTCATCTACACTGATAGCAATAAAAAAGGAACCTATGGAGGTATAAACAAGAGCTCCGGACTGAACACTATCATATTTTTTGGCGATATCGATATTTCGCAATAACTCCCGCTGCTTTTCCGCTTCAACCAGTCTCTGACCAAACATCTCCGTTTCCCGCTGTTTCATTGCGCGTTCAGTCTCATACTTATCACCTGCGACATTTTTATCCTCACCTATAACCGCAGACTGTGCGACATCAACAGCATGACTGTTAATATCGATAATCCTTGTGATGTAATCGGCACAATGTTTGAAAAGTCGTTGCTTAACTGACTTGCTATCCATCTTAGTGTCTCCTGAAACTGGTTTTTCAAGACCAGTTCAAAAAAAATTCTCTACAGATCACGCTAAAACTCATAAATATATCAAAAGTGATTATTTTACCGCTATAGTTTGATGTAATTTAATAGACGTTCAAAAGTTCAAAGTTCTAAAGTTCAGATGTTCAAAAACACTACGATTCTTGAAGCTTGAATGCTGAACTTTTGAACTCTAACAAATTATCCATTTTCAGACAGAAAATCATACCAGAATAACCCGGAAAGTATTTGGAAAAATATTGGAGAATGTATTGTCTGACAACATTGTCCTGAAAAAAATCAACAATATAGATCAGGCTGTCGTTGAAAAACTAAAAAGCGGAAGGGAATGAGTATTGAGTACTCAAATTGAGAACAATATTACACCCGAAGTGTTGGACATTACGTTAGAAATAGACTAAATTCACGATATGAAGCGGATAGAATATTATCATGATTATCGTGAGTATCTCAAGGATTACTATGAAGAACAGAAATCCCGCTCTTCCTGCTTTTCCTATCGATACTTTTGTAAAAAGGCTGAGATAACCTCACCAGCCCTGTTTAAAGAGGTTGTTGCAGGACGCCGCAATCTGACCGAACGCACAACTGAAGCATTTATTAAAGGTCTTGGACTGACAGAACTGGATGCAAATTATTTCAGGACTCTGGTTCATTTCAACCAGACAGAAGGCGAACAGGAAAAAACACTCATACTTGAACAGTTACGAGGTTTGCGACGAAAAGTTAAGCAGCAGGTTGTCCCAAAAGATCTTCATGAATTTTATTCACACTGGTACTATCCCGCATTGCGTGAGCTGTGTTGTATTATTGACTGGCAAGATAATGCAGCTTTTCTCGGTGACCTGCTTGAACCTCCGATCAGTGAAAATGATGTTCGTGACGCCATAAACTATTTAGTTACGAACGGATTTATCAGAAAAAATTTTTCCGGTCGGTATGAACAATCAGACCCGGCAATTACAACTGGCAGTGAAGTAATTTCAGATGCAATCCGGACATTCAATGAAACACTTTCCCGTAAAGGTGCTGATTCAGTTCGTAATTTTCCACCATCCGAAAGAGATGTACGCGCAGTAGTTGCGGGAATATCGAGAAAAAGTTATCTTTTAATCAAAGAAGAGCTTAGAGATTTTATTTCACGAATGATCAGAATCACTGATGATGATAAGGAACCTGATCGGGTGTATAGTCTTAGTGTACAGCTTTTCCCACTCAGTAAGAGGTCACCCGATGGAGACACTTCACTATGAAATGGCAGATACTTCTCTCACTTTTTATATTCTCATTTTTACCGTACCTTATATCTTGTGGTGGGACAAGTGAAACTGGTAATGCACGGATTGCATCATTAAGCGGATCAATTCTTATTAATGATTGTGATACCACCAAAGTCTGGGTTCACCTTGTAAATGAAAACTATATTCCCGGTACCGACACATCAGAAATGGTATATAAAGTTGCAGTTGATCCTGAAGGTGAGTACCATTTCAATTCGGTACAATGGAACAACTATTTCCTTTATATCAAGGGAAGAAATCAGAACCTGCTTCGTGGCCCATTCCCTGTTTCAATTCCGGAACTGGAACTTGGTAAAGATACTCTTCACTACACATCAAAAGTGACTGTAAACATTCCTGATTCAGCAGATCTAGACTTTGTTTTCATCAGAGGAGTCCCCGAACTATACAATGTAGTATCGGGCAAAGCAATTCTCCCAAACGTGCCTGAAGGATCCCTTGAAATTATTGTACGATCAAATCAAAACAGCTCCAAACCGCTGGATACAATCGACCTTGAACGAACAATTCTTCTCGATGTTGTACAGGGTGATACTGTAAGTGTTGGCCTCCACTCACCACCTCCTGTTTTCGACAAAACACCGGCTGCAATGTCGCGCACTGTAAATATCGATTGTTCGAAAAGGTATCAGGATGTTTTACTGGTTGAAAATACTCCGGCCGATAGTCTCACATTCGCTATTTTGCAGGCTCCGCCAGATCTTCGTTTGAATACTTCAAATGGTGTGATAACATGGACAGTTCCGGATACTTTTATCAACCGGGCTGTAACTATTGGAGCTGTCGCTGAAAATAGTAGTGGTTCATCACGTTCTATCTGGTGGACTGTCACCTTTAACAACACGTGCAGTCTTACTGTTGCCAAACCAAATCATCCAACGGGCCCCGACTCAGGTATTATAAATAATACAATGTATTTTTATGCAGATTCTACCGATCAGAAAATGAAACTTTTATACCGGTTTTTCTGGGGTGACAGCCTTGTTTCTCAATGGAATGCAGTGCCCGGTGCAATGCATAGCTGGTCAACCCCAGGTACATATGAAGTCAGAATTCAGGCTGCTACCATTGACACATCTATATTATCTACCCTTTCAGATCCATTGCTGGTTTCCATAGGTATACAGGAAAATATTCAATCCATTCCACGACCAAAAATCATACTTTCCGCAGACACAGTCCCGACAGGCCAGAACCTTTATATATCAATAATAAACGACAGCTGTGACTCATTTTATACATATGTAAATTTTGATGACACCCTTGATACATTAGTGAGCAGTTCACTTCCACTCACACATTCGTGGGATAAACCTGGAATATATCCGATATATTTTACTTTCCTGTGCAAACCATTTCCCGATACATTGACCGATACACTTATCATCAACGTAGTTATGCGAAATACCAAAGATACTACCCCACCGGTAATGAAACTCTTTGGACCATCAGATACCACAATCTCAGTTAATACCCCGTATCAGGACGCAGGTGCAATCGCTATCGATGATATTGATGGTGATATCAGCTTCTCTATAACCACTCAGACAAATATAAATATATCCAAAGGAGGCTCGTATTATTATTTGTACAATGCAAAGGATGCTGCCGGGAACGTTGCAACTGTAATGCGAAAAATAGTCGTTAAGTGACATTTAATTTCAATAAATCACCAAAATTCGCATGTCTCCTCCCCCTGGCTATATATGCGCTGACTTAAGATTGACAAATCAATCCATTCGTCATGTCGGACTATGATCCATCATCCAGCAAAGCGAATTTCGCGGTCCATATTCTCACATTGCGCATTCTGGATGCCGGTCTTCACCGGCATGACGCAGAA
>JBNKZD010000163.1:0-26873 GCA_050301235.1 Chitinispirillaceae bacterium
TTACTGCAAAAGGAAAGTGCATCATGTCTGCGGCAATAGATATACATGAGAATTTTATCCCTGCAGCATTTAAAAATGCTGCTTAACATTTTGTCTTTTTTGCTACGCAAAAAAGTGAGTAGTCTATAACATAGACTCTAAGCGTTTCTTCTGTTTTAAAAGAGCCGGACGTAACATTTGATCAGCAGCATCCTTTCCAACAAGATCTCCGAAGGTAACCCAGGCTGAAGTCTGTCGACCGTATACCACCGAAAATGCCCCAGAAGAATCAGCTGCTTGCGAAACCGCAGATGCATCAGTAAAATAGAGAACCGGACCTGCAGCATATAGCGCACCCTGCCGAGCCTGGTCGAACCGGCTCAATGCAAGTTCTGAATTCAAGAGCATTTTTTTTCCAGCCATGCCTCTTCTGCTGGCTGCTGCACCATCACCTGGAACTGTTGGTGCGCTCCGAGATATCAATACATTCTTTTTTAGCAGTGTAAATATAATTCTATATAATAAGGAGAGATGGATGACGAGTTATTCGTTATGAATAAGGATCAATTCCAGGGATTCAATACGTCCGGATATATTCTTTGTAATGCGCATGATATACCTGTTAAGCTGGATAGTTCCAATTGATTCAGGAATATATGCATTGAAGAAGTAATCACAACTACTACCAGTACAAGAATCAGGTGTTAAACGTTTCACGTTTATAATAACTGAAGTATCTTGTACAATTATTTTCGATGAATCAGAAAAAGAAAGATTGGTATTAGCAGGAAAACCTGAAAATGTAACAGTACTGTCGTCAAACTTATTCACCGGAATAAAATCATCCGCATCGAGCGTGTCGCTCAATTCCAGTTCAACGTAGATGATACGTTCTGCATTGTTCCGTAGAATCTCCAGTTCATACTTGAAAGGAGTAATGGTACCATCAGCTTGCACATCAAGCACCTCCAGATCATAATCACACTTAGCATCTTCACAGTTTCCAACAGGCAGATCGGTTATTGTAAACATTCCGATGGAATCGGTTTTTGCATACCGTTCCATTCCATATATCAGGACATATGCATTCTGCGGTAATCCCTGAAGTGTTAACGTACCTTTAATCGTTTTTAATGGTTTAACCGTTTCGGTCGACAGATAAAAAGTGTCTTCAATAGCATTTTTGATAATATCAAACACATAAAGAACCCCGGAATTTCCTGCGGAATCTTTACTATCAATGACCTCGATCCAGTACGTATTACCCTTCTTGACAGAATCTATAAGAAAGCAACCTTGTGAATCTGTTGTACAATTTACAGTAGTATCGGTACGAATTGTGGAAAAAACACCTGAAGTATCAGCCAAAAATTGTTCTGAACGTAAATACACCTGAGCGTTCTGTACCGGTGTAGCATCATCATGAATAACCTTTCCGACCACGACGCCATTTCCAACACCAGTTCCACTCCCATTGGGAGCACATGCCACCAGTAGCGACAGCGCTGTCATGACAGTGATACAGCACAACCATTTTGGAACACGTATCAGTTCATTTTTGGATACTTTCACAACCATCTCCACTTTATGTAATCTGACTTACCGGAATGTAATCGTCACGCCTTGCGCTGGCTCAAGTACCCCACGAAGTCCTTCTGATGCCCAGATTTTTCCACTTGAATCAACAATGAGCCCTTGAAGATTATTTTTTTTAAGATAATCTATCCCAAGTGGAGCATCCATAAGAAAAGCGACTTTGACACTGACATCAACTTTGAGCGGATCATCTCCAACCACGGTCGAATGTTGATTTTTTCGTTCGGGCTTGAGCGTTTTTGGATTAAACAGGTGATGATAGCGAACACCATCCTTTATAAAAAACCGTTCGTAATCACCGGAACTGAAAACAGTTGTGTTTTTCACCGGCAATGTCGCAAGCAGTGGCATTGAATCGGTCGGACGAGGGTTTTGCACACCAATTCTCCACATACTTTTATTGGGCTTTTCTCCCCAGGCAATCAGATCTCCACCGAGGTTCACAAGATAATCATCTACTCGGGCATCGGTAAAAAATGCTTTTATTCTATTGACAACATATCCTTTGGCAATACCGCCAAGATCAACAGTTACACCACTATCCAGGTATATGGTAGAATCATTCTCAATCCTGAGATGAAAACAACCGATAAAATTTCTAACACTGTCAAGTTCGGCTTTTGAAGGTACCCGATTAGCTTCCTGATGAGTCTCCAGACCGTATAAAAATTTAAGAGGTGAAACAGTAATGTCAAAAAGGCTGTCAGATGATTGGTAGGAATCGATACAGAACCGCAATATTGACATGGTCACGGAATTAATGGTTACTGTATTTCCACTGCGATGATTAATCCGGTAGATATCACTGGATTTCGATGAAATAGACAGTAGGGAATCAGCTTTCACGATCTCCTGCTGCAATTTTTTCAATAAGGAAGCTCCCCGGTTGCTGGAGAAATACGTGACATCGATAGCTGTATCAAGTGCAAAAAACCGCTGACTGTATTTTTTCTCTGTGCAGCTTGTAATCAAAACTGTCAGAAACACTATTGCTAAAATTGAACATGTGAGGTTTATTCTATTTTTCTTTAACATTTTTATATTCCGGATCCGCTGGAGATCAACTATCACAGCACTCTTCACAGCGCATTTTGTCCCCTCGTGAACAAAGTTATTTTTTGTGGACGATTCTTCTTTAATATATATCGTTATTAGATAAAAAAAGATACTTCGAAGATAGGTGCTGTAATAAGATTATTAATTCTTATAAATTCGCCGATCTTTTGCTACGACTTGCATTGTTCCCTTTGATTATCGGGTACTAAATAGCTTTATATGTTCCCCCGCGAGAACTGACCTCAGACAGAAGTCGTGCGCACATCTCATCAATTCCCGATGCAACAACAGGGGTACACTCGGTACTCATCGTGGTAATATCGGCCGGTTCGATTGCGATAATTACGGTTTCTGGTAAAATCCCCATCAGTTGTGCCATCGCAAGAGTCTCAGAAAAACTTAATTGGTGCATTGAATTTTTTAGTGTAAGTCCCGGACAAACATCAGTAATATTCAACCTGGAGACAACACCGGGTTTCAATCCACGCATCGCGGTGTCTGCTACTATCAGATAGTCTGCACAACTGATGGGATGCAGTAAACGCATCCCCAGCGTGCCACCATCAAGTAAGGTTACGTTCTCTGAAAAAAAAGATTGCTGCTCAAGTTTTCGAACAGCATAAACCCCGGCTCCTTCATCGGACATAAGGATATTACCAACTCCCAGAACCAGGATCTTAGCTGCAGCCATATCAGGATACCTTTACGGTATATGAGGCGTTTTTACCTGGATCGATTACATGAACTGCACATGCAAGGCATGGATCATAGGAATGAACGATTCTGAGTATTTCAACCGGTTTTGACGGATCTTCAACCGGTGTTCCGATAAGTGCCTTTTCAACCGGTCCCCGAACATTATTATTATCTCGAGGCCCCAGATTCCATGTTGACGGAACAACCATCTGGTAGTTGTTAATTTTCCCATCGCGAATATCAATCCAGTGACCCAGCGCACCCCGAGGGGCTTCACTTAACCCATACCCCTGCTTCTGACCGGTTGCAGGTATTGAAGTTACCGTTAGCACCTCACCATTGGGATCAAGTGAATTGAGCCATCCATCCATTGCATCCGCCACAACTTTTGTCTCAATCGCTCTTGCCGCAACCCGTCCGAGTGTCGAATGAAGATTCGCAGCACTGAGACCTGTTTGCGAAAGAACCGAATTTACAAGCGGAACAATGGTTGAGTCATTCTTAAAATACGCAATAAGAACCCGTGCCAGTGGCCCGACTTCCATTGCAGCGTTATTGTAGCGGGGAGCTTTAAGCCATGAATATTTGTCGTCGGTTGAATAGGAATCATATGCCGGATTTGTCTGCCCCACTGACGGATGCAATGCGCCACCACTATACCAGCTGTGATTTACGTGTTCACTGATTTGAGACAGGTTTACATCATTTACTGTTGATGACTTATCCAGAATATACCCGGATGGAAACAGTAACGAAGAACCCGCATCATTGAGTGGAAATGCTCCATATGACAAATAATTGTTGAAACCGCCGATATTTTTCCATGAACTGTATTTCTTGGCGACATAGACGGCATCAGGGATGTAGATGGTATCAATAAATGAGCGCATCTGTGTGAGTAACGATCGGAATTTCGCTATCCGTTCGGAGGTAATATCATATTTACAGGTAACCCCACCAACCCGTAGACTTTGAATATGCGGATTCTTCGCCCCGAATATTGCGTGCATTTCAGCGGCAATAAGCTGCTGACGTAATGCATAAAGATAGTGTGCAGCAATGAGCAGATTTTCTTCAGGGGTAAGCAGATAGGCACTATGCCCCCAGTAACCGCCATTGAATATTCCCAACTGTCCACTGCTGACAAAACTCTGAAGGTGGTTTTTTGTAGCAGCAAAATCGATCGCTGGAGCGTTGGGTGACAGTGTCTTGGCCAACGCCGCAGTATCATCAGGGTTAGCTTTCAACGCGCTTACGACATCTACCCAGTCAAGACCATGCAGATGATAAAAATGAATCGGGTGATCATGTACATATTGTCCACCCATGAGCAGGTTTCTGACAACCCTTGCATTTGACGGTATCGATGTGTCTAGTGCATCTTCAACGCACTTTACCGATGCTTCACCATGAACATAAGTGCAGACACCACACAACCGCTGCGTAAAAAGCCATGCATCACTGGGATCCCTTCCCTTGAGAATCGTTTCGATCCCTCTGAACAGTGTTCCGGAACTCCAGGCATCCGCGACTCTGCCATTGGACACTTCAACTTCTATTTTAAGATGTCCTTCAATACGTGTAATCGGATCTATAGTAATACGTGCCATATATAATCATTTCCTCTCTATAATAAAGTAACAAGTTAACGCCTTAAATTATTTGATATCAAGATGTTTCTTGATCACATTGCCAGTTTTGTCAATAAGCATTTTGTTTGCATTCTTTTTTCGTTCCATCGCACCCCGGGGCGTTCTATTTGCTATTTTACGACCCGTAAGATCAAACATCTGAGGCTGCGTTTTTGTTGTCTGTATTACCCTGCTCCTGTCAATATGACGAGGCAGTACGGAAACCGGTACAACTTCCTTTTCAAACACTTCAAGCGGCGTCGGTGGCGTACCAATATCATCAGCAAGTTTTCCCCAGAATGGCGTATTAACATCCCAGAAACTGGGTTCGCTGCAACCGATACAGACATGCCCTGCATTCATCGGGAAATTGGCTGCGTTGTTAAACTTTATTTTTGGACAGTTATTGTAAGTAGCTGGACCTTTGCACCCCTTTTCCTGAAGACATCGTGCCATTGCTTCTTCTGATTCTCCATTAAACGGACAGAGGTCATGCACATATTCGCCATAGGCAAAGAGCGGACGTAAATAAGCATCGGTAGGCGGCAAATTTCCTTTCAGAAGGTAGCTTGCGATCACCCCAACAAATGAAACCGGATTTGGTGGGCAACCAGGAACAGTGATAACTGGAGGCAGGTTTAAGTGCTTAAGTGCCGCTATCACATTTTTTGCACCTGTTGGATTCGGTGCAGCTCCGGCAATTCCTCCAAAAGAGGCACAAGTGCCGATTGTTAGTATGCACTTTGCTTTCGGACAAACCTCCTCAGCAATACTTAGCATGGTTTTACCATTGATTGTCCCATAGACACCATTATCTTTTGTAGGAATGGAACCTTCAACTACACAGATAAATTTTCCTTTGTTTTTATTAGCGGTTTCAATAAGGATATCATGCACTGTGGAACCAGCTCCGGCCATCAGTGTTTCATGATAATCCACCGATAATGTATCAAGAAGGAGGTCATCTATATAGGGATTTGCGGTTCTTAAAAGCGATTCGGTACAGGCGGTACACTCAGCGAAATGTAACCAGAGTACAATGGGACGATTCGGGGATGTCAGAGCGGCCATCACTTCCGATCCAGCTGCCGGCCCCATACCTATCGCAGTAGCGACTAACGAACAAAATTTTAAAAAATCCCGTCTTGATGTACCATTATTTTCATTTTCCATTAAAGACAGCTTTTCCATTGCCATATACCTCCAACTGAAGTGTGTATTTTAATATGTATATTTTGACATTATTTCATTATATTTAAATAAAAGAAGGCCCTATCTCTGTTAAATAACAGAGGTTCGTTGTTTTTCTATTCATTGCTGCCGATTATACCTTTGCAGTGGAGGGCCGGCAGTTTTTATTCTGAACTATCCGGCAGTAAATTACCCCAGTCCATACTATACAGCATCTTCTTTGCAAACTATTTATAAAGCCAGGATCAATGATCTTCAAGCTCGAATTCGACGTCAATGATATTCTGGTTTGTGTCGAAGCGAACCTCTAACTCACTTTCGTAGACCTTAACTGATTTGTCCTTCATGATTACTGTGACCCTCAATTTGTATTCACACTCATTTTTTTCGCAATCAGCTGGAGGAGGCAGCTGTTCAATTTTAAAAATGCCATTGGAATCTGCTCGTCCGACACGCTCTACTCCATAAAACTGGATATATGCATTCCGTGGCAGCCCATTGAGAACAATTGTACCTTTAATATCCTTTACAGGACTCACAATCTTTGACGGCAGGCGGACAGTGTCTGATGTTGTATCGAGACTTAAATCAACCCTGCAAAACGCACCAGAATGCTTCATACTGTTTGTATCAAGTATTTCGATACAATAGGACCTTGCATGCCGCACGGAATCTATCTTAAAAACGCCGTGACAATCTGTATAAACAGTTGCAAATGTATCATTTCTGGCTGTTTCGATCCTTCCGGAGGTATCAGCCAGATACATATCAGTCCTCAAACGAACAATCGCTTTACAAACAGGCAAAGAGTCAGCAGTCAACACCTTTCCAACCAGGACGGTGCCATTCCCGACACCGGTGCCGCTTCCTGAGTTAGACAGGAGATCTCCTCCAGTACAGGATAACAGTAGTGCAATTATCAAAAACACCAGGTTTTTAACTGAAAGAATCGACATATTCTTTGCTGTATCGTTAATTGGAATCATCTTGTCCGCTCTTTACAATTGGATACAACTGCACATTCAAATGATATACCCGGTTAACATCGGTATCTTCAGCGGTGAGCTGAAGCAGCTCTTCACGAAAATCCTGAATCCGTTTTTTTATCTTTTTAAACCCCTCCTGCGAAACCTTGAGTGTCAGATGTGAATTTTCCCGCTGCTGGGGCTTAATCGTATCGATAGCAGACTGGGCAATGGACAATATTTGTTTATGGTAATTTCGTATCGCATACACTTTAAACTCATTCTCTGTATTGAGCAGAGGGGTCGTCTGTTCGTAGACACCATTTTCATTCAGGCGGATAAGGTTAAGACGAAGCAGCAACGCAACCGATTTTTTCAGTTGAGAAACACTCACTTTTGCAAAGAGTGACTGAGCCATCTCGCTATAATTCACTGGCTCACTTTTTCCGACAATCAACTCTCTGACTGTTGGATGAAACCATTCATTAAAATATTCGTACTGCTCGGGAGAAACCTGGGATATGACACTGTTACTGCGCAGTGAAGCAAGCAAACCGTAATAATAATTTTTCCCGATTGTATCTTTTGCCTGACCAAAAAACACAAGATAAGAAAAGTACTCCGTTTCAAGCTTGTTTAACTCCATGCCCTGTGCAATTTTTTCAAGACTCTCTTTTCCAAGATTACGCTCCCCATCAATTACAAGCTTTAAGAAGTTTGGAGAGGTGAACCCCAACCGCTCAGCCATAACCCGAAAAGAAAATCGGTACGAGTTTTCTTTATGCCACTGATAATAATCAGATAAAAAACTACGATAGGAGATATAATTGAATACTTGAGGCATTTTCTGGTTCATACTACTAATATAATCATGAATTGTTAAATATGCACAATATTTTTTACATTTTTTGTATACAAAAAAGTGAGTTTTTTAAGTAATTTTAACAATTTTACCATTACCACCTGAAAAATCATCTTTTTTTGTATACAGACTTCTGTTGAGTTTCAACAGATTCTGGGTAACAACTGCCCAGGGGGCACTTCAACCGCACGCACCCCGCCGATTTCGGTAATCATGGAAACAGGCGTTCGCTGTTTAGCAGTGACCCGCCCGATACAACACGCCCCTTTTCCTTCAGGAAGAGCATGCAGCGCACTTAGTACCGCATCACAATCACTCGTGGCCACCACAGCGACAAAGGTTCCTTCATTGGCGATCTGTAACGGGTCAAGCCCGAGGAAAGAACAGGCACACCGAACCACTTCCGGTATCGGCAGCAACATCTGCTCAAGCACAATCGAAACATTTGAACTGGAAGCTATTTCATTAAGAACGGCGGCACACCCTCCCCGGGTAGCATCACGCAGTACCCGCACCGATGAGGATGCTCCAAGAACCGCACGACTTAACGTCACCAGTGGAGCGCAATCCGAAACAGCACTGCTGACAAAAGCCAGGTTTTCACGTTGTGCCAGAATAGTGACCCCGTGCATCCCGATTGGTCCACTTACTATTACCACATCACCATCCTGCGCATTGCGGGCCGACAGCCGTGGATCCCCATTACAGAGAGTACCAATTCCAGTTGTTGTTATATAGATCCCGTCACCCTTTCCCCTTCCGGTAACTTTCGTATCACCACAAACAATCGAAACACTCTGCTGCTTACAGATTGAACTCAGTGATGTTAGATATGTCCGTAACTCATCGATCGGCAAACCCTCTTCAATAATCAGAGCCACCGCCATACTGTGCGGTACAGCCCCCATCATGGCAAGATCGTTGATCGTTCCACATGCAGCCAGCTTACCAATATCACCCCCTGGAAAACTCAGGGGCGTGACCACAAACGAATCGGTTGTAAATACAACCGGAGAGTTGGTGTTCCAGGGTACAATCGCAGCATCTTCAAGAGCATCACCGGATCCACCGATCAATGAGGGAAGCACAACGGTCTCAAGCAGCTGCTGTAAGCCCCGACCGCTTCCGTGCGAAAGTAATACTTTATCCATAAAATCAATCTCCAAATCTATACCAGGCAGCGCACGACCCCTCGGTAGATACCATGCAGGGTCCAACCGGATGGTCGGGTACGCAGGCGGATCCAAACAGCTTGCATTCCGGTGGTGTAATTTTACCTTTAAGAACATCTCCACAGCCGCACCCTGCAGGCATGGTTTCCACACTTTCACTCACCCCGAACCTGCTGCATGCATCAAGATGCGAAAACTTTTCTCTCAGTGCAAGACCACTTCCGGGAATCATCCCGATCCCCCTCCATACAGCATCAACAGGCCTGAACACTCGATCGACCTGCTGACGCGCAAGCAGGTTTCCATCATCCCGAACAACACGCCGGTACTTATTGACAGTTTCATATGAGTTATTTACAAGCATATCGGTGATATTCATGATCCCGGTCGCAATGTCAAGTGGTTCAAAACCGGTTACCACCGCTGGACACCTGCGTCCGATAATATCGGTAAATGGTTGAATCCCGGTTACCGCACATACGTGCCCCGGAAGAAGAAAACCGTTGATCGCAAGTGAAGTATCCTGCAGCAGCACCGATAATGCCGGGGGAACTGTCCGATGCGCAACAAGAAAGAGAAGATTGTCGATCTTCTGTTCAAACGCAGATTCAACAGTCCGGGCAATTGCAGGAGTTGTCGTTTCAAATCCTACAGCGATGAACACATACTGACGTCCAGGATTTTCGGTGGCAATTTTAACGGCCTGAAGCGGTGAAACGACCGGTTCAACCGTTCCGCCACTGCCTTTTACATCCTCCAGAGTACGTTTGTTGCCCGGAACCCGTACCATATCCCCAAAAGTGAGGATCGTAATACCCTTCAGAGCGAGGTCACATGCGGTATCGATAATCGTCGCCGGTGTCACACACACCGGACATCCCGGCCCGGAGATAAGTTTTATATTTGGAGGCAGAATCGATCGCAAACCACTTCGTCCGATTTCCATGGTGTGGGTTCCACACACCTCCATAATTCTTACCATACCCAGCTTTTTGGCGTCAAGAGTTATCTTGTCAATGCACATCCTGAAAAGTTTTGCATCAGAAAAAGAATTCATTGTTCACCATCTGGATTGAAATAGAGGTTTAGAAGTTCCAGCGTCTCCTGAGCTTCCTTCTCACTATAGACCTGCAATGCAATTCCAGCATGCACTACCACATACTGACCTACCTTTACATCGGGCAACATAGTTATGTCAACATTTGTGACATTTCCGCCAAAATCAACCTGCGCAGTGGTACCATTGACCGCTACAACTTTACACGGCACCGCAAGACACATACACTACTCCATTCATAACAAACCATGTTCTTTCATCGCAGCAGCGATCAGCACCTGCCCCAGTGAGATGTTTTCATCGCCGGGCGGTAACTGTTGGTGATAATATACATTGAACCATTCATTACGCAACCGTTCTGTGGTTCGCTCCATCAAAATCCGGTTGCCAAAACACCCTCCGCTGAGAACCACCTGATCGATACCAGTCTCCCCGGCAATTATTTTAACGCACTGTACAGTCATATCTACAATGGTATTATGAAACCGCGCGGCTACCATCGATGGTGCAACTCCGGAATCGCGATCTTCAATAACAGAAAAAAGCACTGATCGTGCATCCATGACACATTTACCACCAGACTGAATCACACTGACTGGATAGTGCTCGCTGCAAAACCTGTCAGCACACGCTTCAAGTTCAATAGCCGGCTGCCCTTCATATGTGCGTTTCCTGCATACACCGATGATTGCAGCACAGGCATCAAATAGTCGCCCCATCCCTGTCGACCGGGAGGTAAAAGTTGGTTTTTTAAGAAGCGAAAGCACAACCTCACGCTCCTGAGGATCCATCCAGGGGACAATTCGCTCATTATCATAGCCACTGTCAGCGCAGACAGCCAGCGCCAGTCGTGCGGGGTTTTCAATTGCGGCATCATTACCCACAAGCGGTATCTCAGAAAGGTGCGCCTGGCGTATATATGAAGTGTAATCTGCAACAAAAATCTCGCTTCCCCACAAGGTACCATCATCACCAACGCCGGTTCCATCATAACAGATACCGATCACCTTTCCTTCAAGTGCGTGCTCTCCCATACACGCAGCGACATGTGCATGATGATGCTGTACCCGTACTGATGAGACTTCACTGTCAATCAACCGGCTTTCAATGCCGGAGGGGTGAAGATCATTGACATATAATTGAGGAACCACCTGAAGCATCTGCGAGAGCCGCCAGAAGGTCTTTACACATTCATGGACAACAAGTACAGAATCGGTTGTTCCCATATATTCAGAGATAAAACAGTTACGACCGCTGCCTATGGTGATACTGTTTTTCATCTGTGCGCCTAATCCGACGATACCTTCCACATTAAAAGGTGCTTTTATCGATGATGGAACATAGCCCCGCCCACGCCTGAGAATGATGCATCCGTCTGCAGCGGGCCTGACAACCGAATCATCCAGACGAACTGCTACCGGACGATCATGAGTCAGAACCGCATCAAAGGAGATGTCGTTTCGGGAGATAATCTCGTGATCATCGATATACATCGGTTCCCCCTGTTCATTTGCACTTGTCATAACCAGACAATCACAGGAAGAATCCTGAAACAGCAGATGATGCAGCGGTGTATAGGGAAGCATGAGCCCGATATTGGAAAGTCCCGGCGCGACCTGCGGAAGGAGAGTATCACATGCAGTGCTCTTTTCCAGAAGAACAATCGGAGCCCGATAATTTGAGAGCAGTTTACTATCAGTAGATGAGACTACGGCATACCTGCTTGCAGTATCCAGATCACTGACCATACAGGCAAAAGGCTTTACATGTCTTGACTTACTGTTTCTGAGACGTTTCACTGCACTCTGACTTGATGCCATACACGCCAGGTGAAACCCGCCGATTCCCTTTATTGCAACGATTTTTTCCGACAGCAGAAGATTTTTCACCGTTTCAATTATCGACTCACACCCGATCGCTTCACCCTTATTGTCAAGCAACCGCAGCTGGGGTCCGCAGTCTGGACAACAAACCGGTTGTGCATGATAGCGCCGGCTGATCTGGTCGTTGTATTCATCTGCACACTCAGGGCACATGGGAAACTGATTCATTGCCGTATTGTGGCGATCGTAAGGGATGCGATAGGTGATTGAATACCGTGGTCCGCATTCAGTACAATTGATAAATGGGTGACCCCGGCGTCGGTCATCCGCAGAACGCATCTCCTTAAGACACTTTTCACAGACTGCGGTATCTGGCGCAATTTCAACTGTTGGCTTGAGTCCGGGGCCGCTTTCGATTATATCAAATGTATCGTACTGAATGGTATTTCCGGAAGTAACCATGTCAACCAGATCGATTCGTGCCAGTACTGGTGGATCTTTCCTGATTGTGGTAATAAATTCCCTGATAACTTCATCGGATCCCTGTGCATTGATTCTTACGCCATTTGCGGTATTCGCAACTGTTCCGGTAACTCCCAGAGATTGTGCAACACGGGCTACAAAGGGTCTGAAACCAACCCCCTGAACGATTCCGGAAATGGTGATAATTCGTGAAACTATAGACATATGCCTATTACGTTTGGCTGAAATGTTACAATTTGTGGTAAGCGCAAAAGTTTGCATATTTCGCGCCCCCTATCCCATCCTTCCCCCGTTAACGGGGGAAGGTGCCGACTTGTGCTGAGCGAAGTCGAAGTAAGGATGGGGGAACGCATTAAATGCGAAAAATGTGATGTCACTAAAATGCTCATTATTAACCGTCTTACATCTATCAGACAATGCCACATTGATTATTGAGATATTCAACAAACGTGTCCATTCCCATGCCTTTAACCGCAGCCGTTTCAAACACCCTGATTCGGCTGTTAAGGCTCCGCGCTTCGGCAATGACCTTTCGCTTGTCAAAATTAACATACGGAGCAAGATCGATCTTGTTAATCAGCAGTGTGGATGCCCGGTGAAAAACCACTGGGTATTTTAGAACTTTATCGTCACCTTCAGGTACGGAAAGTACTGCCACAACCTCATGTTCACCAAGATCATACGATGATGGGCACACAAGATTACCGACATTTTCTATTACAAGCAACTTTACGCCATTAAGGTTCAGTGATTCTACTGCGTGAGCAATACTGTGAGCATCAAGGTGACATGCCCCCAGCGTTTCGATCTGAACAGAACGACATCCGGCAGCACGTGCCCGCTCTGCATCACGGAGCGTCTGAATATCACCAACAACTACCGCCATCTTTTCGCCAAAGTGCCGTGCAAGATATTCGACGATGGTCGTTTTGCCACTTCCGGGAGAGCTAATAAGATTAATGACATAGATCCCTTTTTTCTTGAAAAAATGGCGGTTCTCATCTGCAAAAGTATTATTCTTGTCAAGAACAGCCAGTTCAACCGATACTTTTCTGGTTGAAGTATTATCACTTGTGCCAGTGCGTTCTTGACTATGTTCATGATGGTGTTCATGTTTATGACTATGGTCATGATGGTGGCCATGATCCCCATGAACGTCAATAGATGTACATCCACATTCTTTACACATTCTCAAGCTCCGAAGTTTCTAAATACGTTACTCTGAAAGGCGGTACAACCAGAATGTCCCTCTCCGGCCTTCCACAAACAGGACAAAAAGTGTCAAGTGTAAGGCACTCATACTCTTTTGCGCAACGAATACATCTCATGACAACCGCATCTGTCGAGATCTCCAGTACCGCATTTGTATATCCCTCAAGAATACACAGTTCCCTGAAAGAAAATTCTAATGCTTCACAAGAAATTCCCGACAGTGGTGAAGTTGTAACCGCAACTTTTGTCACCGTCGCAGGCTGATCAACTTTCGATTTCACAATTGAAAGGATTTCAGCAGCGATAGATAGCTCATGCATAACAGTATCCTATTTCGCTTAGAAAAAACTACTCAGATTAAACAGATGCTTTCTTCTGTTCCACTGCAGCTTGCTGTTCTTTGATTTCGTGTGAAACATCCTGCGTAACCTTACGAAACTCCTTTATTCCCTTCCCTATACCTGCAGCGAGATCAGGAATTTTTTTTGCACCAAAAAGCAGTATCAAAATTCCACAAATCAAAATCAGCTCTTGTGCACCTATCATTCCCATAATTTTACTCCTTGGTCTAAAATATAGTAATCGGGAAATCCAGTATTCCAGACTACAAAGATTCAAACTCTACAACCCAATAATGTGACACACCTATTCTTCTTCCGCCCCTAAATAAAGAGGACTGATTATGGAAAAATCAGTCCTCTTTTAAACAAGTTGAAAATAATCTGTTTTAAAGAGTGATTATTTTTGCACCATAATCTTCTGCGAAACAACATCTGATGGTGTAATAATTTTGCAAATATATGTACCTGTTATAAAATCGTTCACAGGGATATTTACCGAGCCGTTTTCTAATGGAATGACCTTCTTCATTACAAGTGATCCATTGAGAGAATAGATACAAACTGACATACTCTTTCCACTTGATGGAACATAAATAGGTGTATTTCCAATGTTAAGCATAAAATCATTTGCACAAGTGGACTTGCGCGTCGGTGAAATTATGTGGGTAGTACCACCATTAATTGTAATTGCTATATTTTTGAATTCCGAAGTTGCGACACCTGTAACATTTTTTTTGCTGCCATTAATAGTAAATGGTGTCCTGCTTACCGGGAAAGGACCACCATCGATTCCGCCACTTACACAGAATTTGTAGGTTCCATTGGCAACAGGTGCTTTCTTTGCATCTGTTCCATTCCAGCTTACGCTCAAATCTTTATTACCAGCAAGAGTAGGACTTGTTACTGCATCAACGATATTTCCCAATGAATCTGCAGGTGACTTTGCAACAATAAACCACGGTTCAATGTCTGCAAGATCTTCAATGTTTTTACCCCAGACCGCAAGTGTTTTTACAAATGCTCCAACATTATCTTCAATCCATGCAACCAGACAAAATGTGTCAGTTGCAGCCCATTTTGTTGTTGAAAATGATATTACAACATCATTTTTAGTAACAACAGGAGCTTCGACTATGGTTACATTGAGTGTCTGCGTAGCAGTTCCTGCACTGTTTTTTGCTGTTATCGTTATTGCTGGAACAGTTTGCACCGTACCCGGCGTCTTTAAAGTAATAACTCCGTTATTTCCAAGGGTAATCCATGATGGCTGACCACTTATACTATAAGTAATTGGTGCAGTACCAGTTGCTGATGCAGTATACGTTACATTTTTACTTGTTGTACATGCAACTGCCACAGTTGCATTAGCAAATGCTGGTGCAACCTCAGTTGATGGAGTAAACACTGTTACATTAAGCGTTTGATTCGCACTTCCGGCGCTGTTGGTTGCTTTAAGGGTAACGGTAGCATTTGTTGAACCGGATACCGGTGCGAAAGTAATTGTCGCTCCATTAATGGTGATCCATGATGGTTGACCACTTAAAGTGTAAGTAATTGGAGCAGTACCGGTCGCTGATGCCGTAATGGTTCTTACCTTTGATGTTGTACAGGCAACTGCTATTGATGCCTGGGCAAATGCTGGAGCTGTAGTTGTAGTTCCGCCGTTTGTGGTGAAAGAACCGGTCATAGTGTATTTTTTACTGTTTTTATAGACGGCATCTATTTTGAAATAATACTTTGTCCCTGGCTCAAGACCGGTAAGGTTGGCAGTTTTTGTGCCACCTGTAAGATTTGGGCCATTGGTTCCATACGAAGTCGTTTTTCCATATACGAATTGACGTGTTCCATTTGTTTTTCTGTAGGTGAAAACCAAAGACGCTGTAGTTTCACATACTTTTGACTGATTTGTTAAACTAAGAGTCGATGTGGTAATAGCATCAACAGCCGTACAGGTTTGAGCCAGAGCTGAGGATTGTAACCCAAAGCCGATAACCGCTGCAATAAAAACAGGGTAGATTTTTTTTTTAATCACTTAATACCTCCAATAAGAATGATGATTTATGTAAAAAAGAAATAGTGTGCATCTTACCCATTTGACTATGTTGTACCAAAAACACCGGCATCACCGCTTCAGTCATTTGTGCTTTATGTCATCACAACTATGCCATTTTTTGATTTTTTGTATACAGATTAAATTTAATAGCCCTATTTTTACTGTAATATATCGACTTTTTTATAAAAATGCATATTTATTTTCATTTTTGGTATACATTTTCAAGCAGAGAATCCCAGTTACTCATAAGGCTGTTTTCTGTGCAGATCTGTGGTGAATGTTACACTCAGTCACTTTTTATTATTTATTTGAACACCCGGACTGAGGGGTCCGGGAGGGAGTTTTTGTCATGCACTTAAATGACCACCTCAACCAATGGTGGCTGAGGTTCTCGAAGCCACACTCAGAAACATTGTCAATCTTAAGTCATGACATTGTAGTCCCCTCGTCACTCTGAAAAATTTCTATTCTCTTCAATTATTTCAAAATGGTGACCACCTGTTGCTGGGAGGTAGAAGCACCTGAAATTTTACACAGATAGGTACCAGTACCTCTGAATAGTTCACGAGGAATGGATGCAACCTGGTTTGCAACATCTACATTCTGCTTAAATACCAGTGCTCCATTTACCGAAAATAGTTGCACACACAACGTTCTATCAGAAGATGATGGAATAGCTACGATGTTCTTTCCTATAGTAATGATAGTTTTTGGTGCAGTTTGAAAGGTGTTTAAAACTCCTACTGCAGGATTGTTCGTTGTAAAAGATCCGGTCATTGTATATTTTGTTTTGTTTTGATAAATGGCAGCTATTTTAAAATAATACTTTGTCCCAGACTCAAGACCGGTAAGATTGGCGTTTTTTGTGCCGCCTGTAAGATTTGGACCATTGGTTCCATATGAAGTCGTTTTTCCATATTCAAATTGACGTGTTCCATTTGTTTTTTTGTAGTTAAAAACCAAAGACGCTGTAGTTTCACATACTTTTGACTGATTTGTTAAACTAAGGGTCGATGTGGTAATAGCATCAACAGCCGTACAGGTTTGTGCCAGAGCTGAAGATTGCAATCCAAAGCCTAAAATCGCTGTAATAAAAACAGAGTAGATTTTTTTGATCATTAGGAACCTCCGGTAAAATGATAACTTTTATGGTAAAAAAAACTTCGTTCTGGTTTACCCGCTTTAGTCATATTGCTCTCAAACAAAAGCAGTGTCACTCTGATTCGATTCGCTGTAGTATGTCATCACTACGTAGTGAAATTTTGCTTTTTAGTATACAGTTTTAATAAAAATGTTCCATTTTTATAGTAATATAATCACTTTTATTAAGATATTCATAATTATTTTAATTTTTTGTATACACTTTTAACAGATATCATTCCACCCCTGGCGTGTGTACCCCAAGGTGGAATCATGTTTTTTTTGTTTCACGAGGTGATTAATCAATAGAGTGTAGCTGAAGAGCGATCTGTTTTAAACCGGGCTCGAACGATGAGGAGACTTCCAGAGCCCCCCCCCTTTGACGCAATTAAAACCCTTTTTATTTCACAATTGTAATGATTTGATTGTGTGACGTAGTTGCACCGGTAATTCTGCACAAATAAGTTCCAGTGCTGCAGAAAAGACCCTGTGGTAGTGAGGCAACCCTATTTTTTACGACTACATCATGCTTAAGCACCAGAGAACCATTAATAGAAAACAGCTGAACGTTCAGTTTATTATCAGACCCGGATGGAACAGCTACTGCATTGTTCCCGATAGTAACTATGGTATTCGGCGCTATACTTTCAACAGTAACGGGCCGGTTACCCACAGATGCATTCGTTGTAAAAGAACCGGTCATAGTATATTTTTTACTTCCCTGATAAACTGCATCTACTTTGAAATAATATTTTAAACCTGATTCCAGACTTGTCAGCTTAATTGTCGTAGTTCTTGAAGCTCCGGCAATATTTCCACCATTTGTTCCATATGTTGTCGTTTTTCCATATGAAAACGTCCGGCTGCCACTAGTTTTTGTGTAGGTAAATACAAGATCTGCTGTATTCTCACAGACTTTTGATTGATTTGTTAAATTCAGGGTAGAGGTGGTAATAGCATCAACCGCAGTACAGGTCTGCGCCAGAGCTGAAGATTGTGATCCAAAATAAAACGCTACAGCAATAAAAACAGGGTAATTTTTTAAAATCATTGATACCTCCGGTAAGAATTATAATTGTAAGTTAGAGTAATAATGCTCTACGGTTCAGAATATTAAAAAAAACGTTTCGTACTTCACTTCTGTACCTCATATCATACTCTATTCATTCTATAATTAACCACAATTTTTTGGAACCCCTTTTTTACAATTCGAGACAAAAGTGTATACCAAACCTAATAATATTGTATACTAATATTATTAATTAATAATATTTATTTCACATTACTTCATGCATATCAATGAATTACATGTTTTTTTGTATACCATTTTAAAATTTTTATTTTTTTTTCACAACTTTTAATAATTTATTTGTTTATATTGATAAAGCATCGTACAAAGAAATAAACTTCTAAAGTGAGGATATATGATCGAAAAAATTGTAATTATCGGTTCCGGACCTGCCGGGTTAACTGCCGGGATATACGCTGCACGTGCAGGATTTGCCCCACTCCTTTTTGAAGGGTTTCAATCCGGAGGAATTCCCGGTGGCCAGCTTATGATGACCGGAATAGTAGAAAATTTTCCCGGTTTTCCAGAAGGAATTGATGGGCAGGCGCTGATGAGCCAGATGAAAGAACAGGCAACCCGTGCAGGAGTAAGAGTTATAACAGATGATATAGAAGACATCCGACTTGATACATATCCTTTCACGATGACAACAGCTTCAGATGAGACTATTACCAGCCGAACAGTCATTATCGCTACCGGAGCAACAGCATTGCGCCTCCCATTACCTACAGAAAAAGTTTTCTGGGGAAAAGGTATTTCTGCATGTGCAGTTTGTGATGGTGCACTTCCCTTATTCCGAAATAAGCCCCTGGCAGTCATTGGAGGTGGTGACACTGCCATCGAAGAAGCAGTCCACCTTACAAAATTTGCCTCAAAAGTATACCTTATTCATCGCAGAAATGCATTCCGTGCAAGTAAAACGATGCAGGAACGCATCAAGCAATACCCAAAAATTGAAATCTTATGGAATAAAACAGTAGAAGAGTTTTTTGGTACCTCGATACTTGAAGGTGCTATTCTTAAAGATACAGTAACAGGAATGACTTCAACTATTGAAATTAGTGGTGCATTTGAAGCAATTGGCCATAGACCCAATACTGGTTTTCTTAAAGGACAATTACCAACTGATGATACCGGGTATCTCCTTACTAAATCAGGAAAAACAACAGCAACTATAGTTGAGGGTGTATTCGCCGCTGGTGATGTACAGGACCCTAAATTTAGGCAGGCAATCTGTGCTGCCGGTAATGGCTGTATGGCTTCATTGGAGGCAGAGCACTGGTTAAGAGAACATTGTGATCCGGCAGAGCTTATGAATGATAGTAGTTCAATATAAATTCTTATAGCAAATCAGAAAACCATTTGATACAATTACACTATCCATGTTTTAAGAAAGGTGAACTGATATATGCGTGCATTTACGTTCAAATGGCTCATTTTCGGCACATTATTCCTGGTTATCGGATGCGACAGTACCGACATCTGGGAACCAGTTCCGGGACAGATGGGTATTACCAGATGCGACAAGTGTCACACTTACCCCGGGAGTATTCTTTGCAAAACCGATACTGTTCAGGTTCATGGTATACAGGCTACACAGTGTTTTAAATGTCACAATGACGCGGTGAATGTTGACAGCAGCTGGGATGATGCATCAAATGCTTTTGTGTATCATGATAAAATGATCGATAATAATGGCAGTTTTATTCAAAGTACCGGCCCGCAGCACGCAAATGGTATGAAATCTATGAATTTTGCTCAATGTACACAGTGTCATTCATTTCCTCCATCCAGCGGAAAGCATGCAGTACACGTCATTGATAATGGTAAAGAGTGTCTTGATTGCCATTTCGGAACAGTGAAATGTGATACAATCATCACTGATATCGAGAGCTATTTACAGCAATCGACAATCAGAGTTCCGGGTGGCTCATCCCTTCCATTGCTTGATACACTTCACCATATAAACAACAAAGTTGATGTCGTCTTTGCAAAAAACGGTTTCGAAAGACAACCGGAAATTAACGGCAACGACACCATTTATCCTTATCCGCTCCTAAGATTCAACCCAAAAGATAAAAGTTGTTCAAGCATAGAATGTCATTCCGGAACAGAGTTTGGCGGCGCACCAATTGACCGCAGCCTATGGGAGGAAACTGTAAAATGAGACAATTACTTCTATTTTTGAAAATAGCTGCATTAGCACTACCCCTGTTTTCGTTTGAGGGTTGTGTCATGCAGTACCAGCGGCAATACCTTGGGGATCCAATAATGCTGTTTGACGGAAACGATCCTGAAGAAAAATCCCTTGAAGGCCATCTCTACCCTCGCCGTGAAGGCTCAAGTGGCGGTGACGGTGGTGCGGGAGGAGGTTGCGGATGCTGAAGACAACATTATTATTTTTAGTATCGTTGTCCGGCATAGTGATAGCATCAGGCTCCTCAGATGAAATTGATTATAAATATCAGTACTATAACGACAACAACATGGTGAATGTTAATTCCAATGCTGTGAATATCAAGAAAAAAATCAATGACAATCTGTCAGTTTCTCTTGGCGGACTTATTGATGCCATATCCGGTGCATCACGTAAGGATAATCGTGGAGCCATAAAAAGCTCGGCACTTGCATCGAATAATGTTGATGGCGTGTCATCAGGCAGCAGAAAAATCGATGCAATAACTTCTGCAAGTAAAACAGATGAGAAACGGTATCAGCCGTCACTGACGCTTATCATTTTCAAAGATTTCTTTAAGGGAAAAGGTAAAGAATCGAATTCAGACAACCCAACAACCATAACGGTTACAGGTATTAACAGTAGTGAGAATGATTATCTCTCACGTACCATCTCAGGATCACTTAGTCAGGATCTTTTTGAGCGCAATACAACCATTGGTATCAGATATGGTAAAACATTCAATAAACAATTCCCCGCCACACGGTTCATTCCCGAAAACAGCAATCCCGGCTGGAGTTATTTTGGAGAAGGAACCGGTAAACGCCAGACAGATAATTTTTCGGCATCTTTAACACAAGGTATCACGACAACAACAATTGTACAATTAATTTATGGATACTCCTATGATCGAGGGTATATGGCACGTCCTTATTACGTATCCAGAATTGGTAATCAATTCTACAATGAAAACCTTCCGGTGTATCGTAACAGTTCGACTATCACCGCACTACTCAATCAGTACATACCACTTGGAAAGGGTTTTTCACTTCATTGTAACTACCGCTATTATCAGGACTCATGGTCCCAGATAAGCCATACATTTGAAGCAGAACTTTATTCTTACCTTACCGACCACCTCATCATTAGACCATCAGGTCGATATTACTCACAATCGTCATCATTTTTCTACAAAGATACATACAATTTAACTGACAGATATCTGACTACAGACCTTAAATATCGTGGCGGTAAAACCTACACACTAGGTTTAAAATTGACCTATTCCATTAAGGATTTTGTCAAACCGGAAAACAGAAGTTTCTTCTCATTCTTTCCTGTATCAGTAGATATTGGATTTGATTATTTCATTCGAGAATCACCTACAGATTCAGCCATTCTGGCCAATTACTATCAATATTACAACCCTGGAGACTTTTTCAGGGCATTCTGGATTCAAAGTGGAGTACGTTTTGAATTTTAACTACCAATTTTCAAAGGAGTCTATCATGACAAAACTGATCATGTCCCTCTGCTTGTCAAGTGCACTATTTTTTTCTGCGTATTCTCAAACCGCCAAGGATTTTACGCTAAAAGACCTTGAAGGAAAAGATGTCACACTCTCATCACTGAAAGGCAATATTATCGTTATTGATTTCTGGGCAATGTGGTGTGCTGCATGTAAGGAAGCATTTGGTGAACTCAACGGAATTCAGTCAAAATATGCTGACAAAAAGCTTGTCGTCCTTGGAGTAAACCTTGAAAAGGCCAAGCTGGAAAAAGTTGCCGCATTTGTTAAAAAAGCTCAAATTACCTATACTGTCCTTCCGGACCCGACCTCTTCAACAGCGAAGCTATACGAAATAAAAGGAGTACCATCATTGGTAATCATCGATCGTGATTTAAACATTGTCAAAACATTCAGAGGTTTGAACAAAAGTACGAAAAAAGAAGTCGATGAGCTTCTCGAGAGTTTGACATCGAAATAGTCGTTATTTTTCGAACTTTTACTTATCTGAATTTGAACCGGTATGCTTTCATGACCTTTTTAATAAAAAGGCATATCGGTTCTGTTATCAAGTTAAATCTCTTTAAAAGGAAGTCATTATGGATGGAATAATCAGTGGACTTGAAACTGCTCTACAGGGAAGTCATTTCCTTGCGTACGGCATTGTTCTTCTTGGAGGTATTCTGACAAGTCTTACCCCTTGTGTATACCCCATGATTCCGATTACGGTCAGTATCGTTGTCGGCCAGGAAAAACGCAATAAATATTACTCATTTTTCCTTTCACTTGTCTATGTACTTGGTATCGCGACAACTTATTCAGCACTTGGCATTATCGCAGTTGCCAGTGGCTCACTTTTCGGTTCACTAAGCTCAAATATCTGGGTCCTCTTTATAATTGCTAATATATGTGTTCTGTTTGGCCTTTCAATGCTTGATGTATTCATGATTAACATTCCAGCGCTCAATATCGGCAAAGGCTCCAATGGGAAAGGTAAAGGTTTTCTGGGTGTATTTTTCCTTGGTATCGCATTCGGAATGGTTGCATCACCATGTACTGCTCCGGTTCTCGGTGTTATTCTTGCATATGTATCTACCACTAAAAGTTATATCCTTGGAGCAACACTCCTTTTTACCTATGCCATGGGAGTAGGTACCCTTCTTATCGCAATTGGTACTTTTGCCGGCGCAATGCAACATATGCCAAAATCCGGAAACTGGATGAATTATGTCAAAAAATTCTTTGGATATCTCATGATCGCTATGGGTGAATACTTTTTGATACAAATGGGTAAAGGGATGTTCTGATCTCTCTAACGGTTCGATTTGCATTTAATCACATTTCAAATCAGATCCCATGAGGGGGAGGCTACTCAATAAATGAACACCGTAAAATCTGCCTTTATAATTCTTGGTGCATCAGGTGACCTGACGAAGCGCAAACTTCTGCCTGCACTTCACAGTCTATACAAAAACAAGGAAATTGGTTCATCATCGATAATTGTCGGTTCAGGTCGCACAGCGTACAGTGATGAAGAGTTTCGTTCGTTTGTAGATGCAAATGATCATTTTTTGCAAATGGTTTTTTATCATCAGGGAATTGAAGGATTGAAATCGTTCATATCAGCAAAGGGTACCTTTGAGCGGATTATCATTTTCATGGCACTCCCCCCTGAAACGTATATGAAGACTACCGAGAAACTGTACCAGGAAGGTTTCGGAAAAGAGGCTTCTATTATTATTGAGAAGCCTTTTGGCTACGATTACCAATCAGCTGTTACTCTTAACCGTCATATTCTTAAATATTTCAATGAATCACAAATTTTTCGTAATGACCATTATCTGGCCAAAGAGGCTGTTCAAAACATACTTGTATTCCGGTTTGCAAACAATCTCTTTCAACCTGTCTGGAATTCATCATACATCGAATCCATACAGATAAATGCAACCGAAACACTTGGTGTTGGTAATCGAGGATCATATTTTGATAAAGCCGGGACAATCAGGGATGTTGTGCAGAACCATTTGATGCAACTGCTTTGCCTTATGACAATGGAATCCCCGGTCAGTCTCACCGCTGAAGATATTATCTCAAAAAAAATCGATGTCCTCAGGTCTCTTCGTCTGGATGAGTGTCATCGTTATCAGTATAAAGGGTACCAGGAAGAAAAAGGGGTCTCCCCGGAGTCGACGACCGAAACCTTTGCAGAAATCAAAATGTCAATTAACAATTTCAGATGGGGAGAAACCCCTGTTTATATCCGATGTGGGAAAGCTGCAAATCGGACTGGCACCGAAATTTCCGTGCAATTCAAACCATTACCCAAAGTGCTGTTTAACACTTCAAATAATCTGCCGCACAATTCGATACTCTTTAAAATCCAGCCTGCTGAAGGCATCATCGTTAATATGTCCAGCAAAGAACCCGGAAACGAAATTAAACTTTCAACAACCAACATGGCGTTTTGTTATCGTGATTCGTTTACCCAGGAAATTCCCGAAGCCTATCAACGGCTGTTGCTTGACGTACTACGGAAGGATCATACTCTTTTTGTAAATTCAGAAGAATCTGAATTGCTCTGGAAGATCTTTCAGAATGCACTGGATAACGGACCAGTAACCGTCTATGAGAAGGGTGCGATTCCCGAATCCGCATTTCCAATCAAATGGAATGATTTTGATCATTACAGTAATCTTTGTTCCTGATAGAAGAATACAATTTTCAAAGGAGTTTACTATGTCACTAAAAGAATTTTCTGATGCTACTTTTTCTTCCGAAGTTTTAAGCAGTTCACTTCCTGTAGTTGTTGACATGTGGGCAACATGGTGTGGCCCCTGCAAAACGCTCGGCCCCATTGTCGAAGATGTTGCAGGAAATTATGCAGGTAAAGTTGTATTTGGAAAACTGAACATTGATGATAGCCCGGCTACAGCAGCAAAATATGGAATAACAAGCATTCCGACACTTTTATTCATTAAAAACGGAACCGTCGAAGGTCAACATACCGGACTCCTTTCTAAAAAAGCTCTGATCGATAAAATCAATAAGCAATTCGGCATCTCCTGATTCCGCTGTTTTAAATTATATAAAGCACAAAGGTGTTCAGTACCGAGAATCACTTATTTGTGCTTTTTGTTGACATTTCTTAATTTGACACATAAAAGGATCTATTAATTATGGAGCGTAATGGTGATATTGCAGTCGTCGGCCTTGCAGTCATGGGGCAAAACCTCATTTTGAATATGAATGACAAAGGATTTACGGTCGTAGCGCATAACCGTACCCCGGAAAAAATCGACGCATTCCTTTCCGGAGCCGCTTCAGGCAGATCAACCATTATCGGTGCTCATTCAATCGAAGAGATGATTGGCATACTGAAACGTCCGCGCAAAATAATGCTCATGGTAAAAGCCGGTCCGTCAGTTGATGAATACATTGAAAAAATGTTACCCTATTTAGAAAAGGGAGATCTTATCATTGATGGTGGAAATTCTCACTTTCCGGATACGACCCGTAGAACTGCCTATTTGAAAGAAAAAGGTATCCTTTTTATAGGAACAGGCGTTTCAGGTGGCGAAGAGGGTGCACGCACCGGTCCCTCTATCATGCCCGGAGGAAATCACGATGCCTGGCCTCTTGTAAAGAATATCTTCCAGACTATCTGCGCGAAAACATCAACAGATGAACCATGCTGTGAATGGGTTGGAGAAGATGGTGCTGGTCACTATGTTAAAATGGTCCACAATGGTATAGAATATGGCGACATGCAACTCATTTGTGAAGCATATCAGTTATTAAAAGATGGGCTTGGCCTTACGCACAATGAAATGTATGACATATTCACAGAATGGAACAGGGGTGATCTTGATAGTTATCTCATAGAAATAACTCGTGATATCATGGGTTTTAAAGATGTTGACGGTACAGCTCTGGTTGAAAAGATTCTTGACACTGCAGGTCAGAAAGGGACTGGAAAATGGACAGGTATCAGTGCACTTGAAAAGGGTGTCCCTGTTACAATAATCGGTGAAGCCGTTTTTTCACGCTGTATATCTGCGCTCAAAGATGAACGTGTAGCTGCATCAAAAATCCTGAGTGGACCGACTCCTGCTTTCAGCGGCAATAAAAATGAGTTTATTGAACATGTTCGAAAAGCACTGTTTGCATCAAAAATTGTATCTTATGCACAGGGATATATGCTTTTGCGCCAGGCTGCCATAGAATACGGATGGAATCTCAACTATGGCGGTATTGCCATGATCTGGCGAGGTGGCTGTATCATCCGAAGCATATTTCTCGAAAAGATCAAGAAGGCCTTCGATCGGAATCCAAACCTGAATAACTTACTTCTTGATCCATATTTCAAATCTATAATGGATGAATCCCAGATTTCATGGCGTAAAGTAGTTTCTTCTGCTGTTGAGATGGGTATACCGATTCCGGCATTTGCTTCGGCACTCTCATTTTATGATGGGTATCGTTGTTCCCGAATTTCCGCAAATCTTCTTCAGGCACAACGTGATTACTTTGGTGCACATACGTATGAGAGAGTAGACAAACCGCGTGGAACTTTTTTCCATACCAACTGGACAGGTACTGGTGGTAATGTCGCATCAACAGTCTATAGAGCGTAAAGATTATTTCACCAAGCTCCAGTTCTCCACGTTTTACTGATTTTTATTTTTAGAACCGGAAAGTGTGATGTGAATTCTGCTGCCTTCCCAGACTATCGCTTTTTCATCCGGGCTTAAGACCGAGGTGTGCACCGACAGCGGGGCCGGGATCAATGTCACCTCCATCAACAATGGCGACTACATCAAGGTCAGGGAGGTCGATTTCAAGGGCGGTGCTATCTCGTTCGAGG
>JBNKZD010000164.1:0-21394 GCA_050301235.1 Chitinispirillaceae bacterium
TACTGCATATAGTAATATGCATTAATGATTCGGCACACACAGTACGGGTTGCACTGCAACTTGACCACATTTTCCCTAATGGAGATGTCCCGATATATGTCCGTATGGAGAATTTCGAACACTCAGGAGCATTTTTGCAATTGAATGTACTGATGAAAGAACAGAAGAACCTCCACCTGTTTGGTCTATTTTCTGAAGTGTATATTGATGCGATTGTTAATAGTAAAGGGTGCGACAAGATTGCTAAAGCATTATATTCGATAACCATGCAGAAAGGTACATCAGACAGGGAAACTGAAAATGAAGCCATCTCATGGGAACTGCTCGATCATGAAATTCGGCAGTCTAATCGCCACCAGGCAGATCATATCTTTGTAAAAATGCGATCCGTTGGATACCTTATCGGTCCAATTAACAGAGCTATTGAAGAAAAAAGAGTTATTAATTTTACCGACTCTGAAATCGAGTTACTGGCTTCGATGGAGCATAATCGATGGTGTTCAGAAATGTTTTTCCGGGGATTGAATTTCGGTGAACAAGATGATTATTCACTACGAATAGTTCAAACTTAACATCCTATACCAACGTATTAGAAGAGGTCAGGCAGGTTAACCGTCGGAAGATTACTATTATTCCGGAGGTACTTGAACGAAGTGAGTTGTGGGTTTATAAGATGTAAATCTTATAAACCAAGCATCGCTCTTTTCAGTTCCTGCTGTGGTGGTTTTGAACAAAGCCATATTCCAAAGAGAGCTTTCTTGAATGGTAACCCTTCAAGGGTTCCGATTATTTTCCCATTTTTAATGATATCGGTTCCCTTACTAGGTTGATACCCAAAAAGAAATGTATCCCCTTTTTTAAGATCAGTTTTTACCAACTTGAGAAATGTATCGATCTCTTTACTGACCGGTGCGATGTTACCATCAGTAGCATTAACAAAACCTTCGCGGGTGGATTTTTCCAGACGGTCTCCGGTTATCAGTGATGAGTTAATTACCATAAGTACCTCCATAGGGGAGTCATCATCAATTATCGCCTGAGCAGCGTTGTTTTTGCTGACCAGATATAACCCGGCTGTATACATCCGCAATCCGTACGCACTGCGATAGCCGGCACCATTGAGTACTAATCGGGTTTCATTCAGAAGAACTGTGTCATTGATTGCCGGTTTGGCTGTTAACAGACTGAGGGAGCCTGTAATTAAAAAAATGACTGAGAATAAAGACCCGTTTTTTTTGATAAAATGAAACAAATTCATTCTGGTATACTCCACTGTTGATTAAAAGATCCAACATTCACAACCGTTTTTCATTATTTTTACTACCTGAACTCAGCTGTTTCAGATAAGCAATCTTCAGTTGAAATATACAACAGAATTTTTCAAAATAGCATCTTTTGGAGAGCATTAGTATGGCAGTTGCAATTCATCATTCACTTGATGGGATACGTGTACTGGAGTTGGGGTCTTCACGGGCAGTCAAACTTGCCGGTATGATTTTAAAGGATCTGGGAGCATCTGTACTGAGACTGGATTTGCCATCATCTTCCGAAGAGAGTTATTCGGTGCTCTATGACCGGAGCAAAATGGTGATAAATGCTTCTGAATTATCCGACGCAGAAAAAATCGATCAATTGCTTGCAAGGATTGATGTCGTGGTCGATGATAATAATGGTACGGAGCCAATTTTTAAAGCGATCAGAGAAAAGTATGATCAGATGAAGCAATCTGTTATCTGTTCGATTTCTGCTGAAGCCGCGAGAGGCGTGGCTCTCCATGAAGAATCCGTAGGCGCAGTAAGTGGCTTATTTGATTCACCATCAGGGATAGGCTTTCCCCGATCCTATAAACTTCCGATTGCATCAACTGCAGCTGCACTCCATGCAGTAAACGCAATTGTGATGGCACTTATAAGCAGAAAACGTTATGGAAACGGGTACAGAGTATCGGTTCCCCTGGAAAAAGTTGTTTACAGTATGCAGATTATTATTGCTATGATGCGTTCTAACCCTCCTCTTCACTGGGAGCCGTTTCGGTGGCTTAGCTCACCATTTACCGGTTTATGGAAAACACAGGATAACCAGTTTATCTATATGCATGTAGCGATGCCCCGCCATTTACGTAATTTTCTTTTTCTCCTTGATTCATCAGGTTTTAAAGATGAGAAGGCTCAGATTAAAGCTTTACTTTCATTGGAATCGAAACACGATCCCATGGTTTTGTCAAGTTTGCGTGAATGCTCGAAAATTTCAGGAATTCTCAATACCCTTTTCAGGAAAAAAACAGCTGAATTCTGGGAAGAGCTTCTTAGTAATGCCAATCTGGTTTGTGCACGCAAGAGAACATTTAATGAGTGGAAAATACATCCTCAGGTCACCGAATCGGGAGAACTTGTTCCTTTTATTGATAATGGTGGAACAAAGTGTGATCTACCGGGTAAATTGATTAAAGCTGCTTCCGGTGATGGTATTGCTGTGAACCATTCGGAGTCTATTACATTTGATGATCTTTGTTCCCGATGGAAAGAAAACTCGATAGAACCTTCAGGAGAAAACAGTTCGAAGCTGCCTCTTGAGGGGGTAAAGGTGCTCGATATGAGCAGGATTATTGCCGGACCATTTACAGGAAAAACACTTGCAGAGTATGGTGCTGATGTTATTCATCTGTCCATACGCAAAAAACAACTCTCGTGGGAGGAACCCTTTCACATTGCATTCAACGGAGGGAAAAAATCGGTTGTTGTTGATTGCTCACGGCCAGGGGGAAAAGATGAACTGATACGGATCATTGAACAGATCAAACCAGATGTTATTGTTCACAATTATCTTGATAACGCTGCAGCAAAAATCGGGATCGATTACGAATCCATGAAGAAAATCAATCCGGAAATAATTTATCTGAATATAAATGGGTATAATCCTGATGGACCCTGGGGGACAAGACCCGGTTTTGAACAGTGTGTTCAGGCTGCAAGTGGCATTTTACATACCTACAGTGCAAACGTTACTCCACAAATTCTTCCGATGCCCTATATTGATATGAGTACAGGTATTGTCAGCTCACTTGCTGTTGCACTCTCTTTTTTTCAAAAACTGCATGGAAATGGTGGAAATCATGTGTCAACAAGTTTAACGCCATCAGCGATATATCTTCAAATGGACCAGCTGGTGAGTTCTGAGACAAAGGTTATCGATAGAAATCCTTCAGGGTTCTATCGTGCAAAGGATACCGTTTTTTATTGTTCGGTGAAAAATACAGCTGTTTCTGTTTTGGATGAGATCATGAGAGTTGATAAGAACTGCGATGATACCAAACGTATTGAATTCATTAAACGTGGGTTTAAAAGACAAACACTGTCATATTGGAAATCGGAGCTTTTAAAACGAAATGTGTCTGTAGATGATATTCAGCTGTCTGCGTATATTCCGATGAAATCCGTTCTGACCTCTGAACTTGAAAAGAACGACGGGATGTTTGCTTTCCAGGAACATGAACAGACCGGTAACCTTCTTACCTGCGGATCACCGGTAAAAATAATACCAGATGGTGTTGTAACCAGGCTTTCTCCTGCAGAACCACTTGGTAAGAGTTCGCCACAATTCAGAGTGGATACATATTTTTATCCGGAGGTAAAAGAATCAAGTCCGATAAAAACAATCACCAGAATAGATCGGATTAAATGGTTTCTCCGCCAGGCGAAATGGATTGTTGTTTATGTCAGAGCTGGAAGAGCGAGGAAGAAATAGAAGTGATATACATGAGTATAACCCGATTTTATATAGATAGATGCTTTTACCTTTTAAAATATTTTTTCCAGTTAATTCATCATTTCCTCAACCCCCAGGAATTTCCAAGAACCTGAAGATCAAGCACGTTAATAATTTGTGGACCCGCAGCCGGATCACCTGCTGATAAATTAACTGATGGTGTCCAGCCAACTTCGGTAGACCGTTTACCCCAGTGAATTCCCATCTGCTGCAGGTCAAGAACATCGACGGTTCCATCACCCGTTACATCACCCCGAATTTCGGCACGTGACCGGTAAACTCCACCATTATTATCTGCAAAAATAATCACCGAAAGGGAGGAGTCATTCCCGATACTTGATGATAATGATACTCTCCCGTTTTTACCGGTTGGAATGCCGCCGGGTGCGAATATAAATGATCCTGTGGCTGTATCAGCAGATTTCATGGTAAAAACTTTCACTACGCCACTGCTGTTTCCTGAAAGCAGTTCCATGTTACCATCACCTGAAATGTCAAAAACAGATATGTCTGCATCATTACCGACATCAACCGGCTGACTGCTTCGATCGCGAACGATACTTGTCTGCTGCGATCCGTCACTGCCCAACACCAGATATCTCACAGTACCATCACTGAAACCTGTATAAAAAGCAACATTGCCATCAGTTTGCCGCACAATATCCATACCGGTACATCCCGGAGTGCTCATTGTAAAAAGAACGGTGTCACTCTGTAACTCACCGTTCTCTTTGCCTCTGCATAACCAGACGGTACCATTAACATTAAAAAGAAGCAGATCGTTTAAGCCGTCGTTATTCCAGTCGATACAACGAATGGTATTTCGCCCGGAAAAACCAGCGTATATGAGGGCCGGATCAGAAAACGAAACACCGTTTCCTTTGCAGATGTAGATTTTGCCATCAGTTCCGGTATAAACGATATCTCTTTTTTTGTCATTATCGGCATCATCAATAATTACTGAAACCAGTCCACCTGCGTTAAGTGCACCGGAGGTTGTTTGTAGTGGAAGTGCGGATGAAAACATCTTCGGGGTTGCGTTATGCTGGCCAAACGTGATTGTATCAGTTTGTCCATCGGCAATAGTACCATAATAGTACATCCTTTTGTATCCATTTTCCGAAATTGAAAATGAATAGGTACCGTTTTTCAGATTGGTAATCAGTCCGGGACCAGTCAATACCGGTACACCCGGCCATGATGATGTAGCATTGATACCGGTTATTGCAGTTGGTGAGACTCCACGTATTAAAATTTGACCTGGAAGTGGTGCAGAAACATGTATGGTAATGGTAGAATCTATTGTTAAGTAATTATCTTCAGTGATAATCGATATAGAAAATGTACCTGTATCTGATGATGATGGGTAGCAGGTAATAGTTGCAATTCCATCACCAGGATAATCAACAACACTGAATGATGGACTGCCGGGGATATCGATTGATGGTATTTCACGGTCTGGATCTGTGGCTCTGACTGTTATTACTGTTTGAGTACCTGCAGACAATTCATAAACTCCGGAGATGGTAATCTGTGGAGGATCGTTTACAGGCAAAATATTAATACTAAACGTTGCATCCGTGCTTGAATCAATACCTCCATTTTCTGTTCCACCTGAATCACGAAGGCGTACTGTTACCTGTGCTAAACCAAATTCATTGTTTGCCGGGGTGAAAGAGAGCATACCTGACTCGTCAATAGCAGGTAATTCTGAAAACAGCGATGGATTTGACACAATTGTAGAGAATGAAAAGGTTTGAGAACTCTCAAAGGCACCTGTGAAAATTGATGTCGCCCAACCTGGATATGACTGAAATCCAGCATCTTCATTAACAGATATGTCTGAACCTTTCGTGAATGAAGGACGATCATTAACCGGAAGAATTGTTATTGTGAATGATGCTGTCGATGAAGAGACACCTCCGTTGGTATTTCCACCATTGTCGGTAACTGTTGCGGTTATAGTTGCGGATCCAAATCGGTTTGCAGAAGTACGAAAAGTCAGTTCTCCACTGGTTGTCATGGTTGGTTTGATAAGAAACATGGTTGTATCATCGGCTGTAAGAGAGACACTGGTTATTATTTGCCCGCTTTCGTTTGAAGGGCCGGTTAGTAGTGTAGCCCATGATGAGAATGTTTGAGTAGGTGCATCCTCAAGTATAGAAATAGCGGAACCAGGAGTAAAAACGGGTGGGTCATTTATTTCTGTTATATTGATTTGAAACGATTCTGCTGCACTCGAATCCGTTCCATCATGAAGGTAAAGATATACCATTGCAGAACCATTTGCATCAGGTGCTGGTGTATAGGAAAGATCTCCACTGTCATTGATTGATGGTTGTATTGAAAAAAGGTTCGGACGATCCGTAACACATCTGAAAAATATGCTGTCATTCTCATATGGTCCCGGACTAATAGCACTTGCCCATGCACGAACATTCTGTTGAGGTGCATCCTCAGATATGATTTGCGGATTTCCAACAATAAATGAAGGTGGGTCATTGACATTGTTGATAGTAATTGTGAATGTATCAGCTGCACTCGAATCATTTCCACCACCATTGTCATAAAGTCGGGCGATTATTCTGGCTGTTCCGAACCTGTCTGATGCAGTAGTGAATGACAGGGTTCCACTACTGTCTATATGTGGCTGCACAGTAAAAAGAACCGTGTTATCATTTGAAACTGTAAAATTAAGAACCTGTCCAGAATCCCGCGGAGCTCCAGGATTGATATCTTTAGCCCATGCTGATATCGATATGGCTCCGGTGTCTTCCGGAATTGTGATGTCAGGTCCTTTTGTAAATGATGGGGGCATGTTGATTGGTGTAATCGTGATAGTAAATTGTTGTGCAGAACTCGAATCTATACCGCCATTGTCGGTTCCACCATCATCGGTAAGTCTGACAGTTACTGTCGAGATACCTGTTTGACCTGATGCCGGAGTAAAAGAAAGTGTTCCGGTTTCTGATATGGCAGGGGGGACGGCGAACAGGGTGCTGTTGGTTACTGAAACCTGAAATGCAGGGTGCTGGGTAGATTCATCTGAAGGACCAGTACTTATTATTGTAGCCCAGTTTGGAACTGTGTAGGGTGTAGAACGTTCTTCAATTGAAACATCGGGTCCTTTTTTGAATGATGGAGCATCATTGACTGCAGTTATGATGATAGAGAATGAGGCTGTGGTTCCAGAATCAATACCATCAAAAATACGTACCCTGACCGTCGCTGTACCGTTTGCATTTTGAGCTGGAGTATACCTGAGTATGCCTGTGTTGCTTAAAGACGGTTGAGATGAGAAATATTGCGGATTTGTTGTGCTCACATCAAAACTCAAGACGTTAATTTCACCGGGGCCGGCACTTATCGAACTTGCCCAGGATACAACTGTCTGTGACCCAGCATCTTCAAGGACAGTCTGATTCCCTCCAGGAGTAAACGTTGGTGGATCATTAACATTAGTAATTGTGATAGTGAAAACATGAGATACACTCGAATCGTTTCCTCCACCATTATCATACAGACGAGCGGTTACCTGTGCAATTCCGAATCGGTCGGGTGCAGAAGTAAAAGATAACGTACCAGCGGTATCAATTTCTGGCTGTACTGTGAAAAGTGAATTGTTATTGTTAGTAACAACGAAATGGAGTTGCTGGCCACTTTCTCCAGAACTGCCGGGATCGATATTTGTTGCCCATGGTATTGTTTGTGCTCCGGCATCTTCATTTACTGTAACATTTGGTCCGGATGTGAATGATGGGGGAGAGTTATTGTTTCCGATAGTGATAGTGAACTGTTTAGGTGCTGAACTGTTGACACCACCATTTGCTATTCCACCATTATCGTTGCATACGACAGTAACTGTCGAATACCCTGAAGCGCTACTGTTGGGAGTGAAGGTCAGGGTACCATTATTTAAAATAGAGGGCACAACATCAAAGAGTGATGTATTTGTTGAGTTTACTGTGAATGAAATCGTCTGTGATGATTCATCTGAAGGTCCGGGACTGATAGCATTTGCCCAGGCTTGTAAATATGCTCCTGAAGTACTCAAAACAGAAATATTCGGTCCGGCAGTGAAAGATGGTGCATCATTGACTGCTGTCACAGCAATGGTTACATTAAAGGGGGTACTTGATGCGAGTCCGTCACTTGCTGTAACAGGGACTGTCAGGGTACCGTTGAAATCTGCAGCAGGTACTATTGTATCGTGAACTATGGTATAATTGGAACCTGTCTGTGCAGTGATAAGAAACGGACCGGATGGATTGTCGGAATCGGTAATGACAAGATCACCCGATGTAATCCGATACCGTCCGTCCTCCAGTATGGTTATTGGCTGCTGAGAGGTGATGGCAGGTGGTGAATTTGAACTGCTTACAGTAACAGTCAGCGTACATATATCGCTTTCGTAGGTACCATCATTAATCGATACAGGGACTTTCAAAGTACCGGACGATAATGTGGTGGAAATAGTCGTTCCGCTTACCGTGTAATCAGTTCCGTTGTAAACTGAAAGTATAAAAGGGGAGTATGGTGTTTCTGCATCAAACACTATAAGGTCGTTTGTTGATATAGTCAGACTACTGCTACTGAGCATTGCCAGAGGATTTTGACTCAGAATAACCGGTGGAAGATTTTCTATTGCTCTACGTGCATTCAATCTTCCGTGGCCATATTCTTTATGGACACCGTTGGTATATGTTACACCTCCAATAGTGTCGCATGTAGAGTGCATCACTTCAAGCACCTTATTGCGTGAGAGGTGGGGATTTTTCGATAAAATAAGAGCTGCAAGACCTGATGCTGCAGGACAGGCTGAGGAGGTTCCACTGAAACGAGTTGTATAATCGCTTACATCATACCCGGGAGAACCAGATCTGTCTGTTGTTGTTGTTCCATAAAAGCCACCACTGCTTGGCGCAACAAATGCAACAGTACTGTCGATTCCGGTGGTATCATACTGACTGTAATCACTTCGGAAGTCTAGGTCAGTTGATGCACCAACTGCGATTGAACTGTCCAGTCGTGCCGGATATTTTACATAATGAAGCGGAGTAGGGGTTGTATCACTGGCTATTCCATAGACTGTATACAAGGAACCATTTGAATGATAGAGAATAACTAAAAGAGAATCATGCCCAACCTCAGTAGACATATTAACCCCAAAATATACAGCTTCACCAGCGGTAAAACTTTGCAATGGCATGCGAAGTTCGCTCCACTGATTATCTGAAATAGCACCGGAACAATATGATGACTTTTCCGCACTGAATCCCTGCTGATAACGGATTGTTGAACGTGACCATCCTGGAATAGAGTTCTCGTGAGCCTGGGATCCATTTATGCCACCAAAGGTTGTCCAGCCAGTCGGAAGTGAGGCATCAGAAAATGTTTCAAGATACCTGACTGAGTCGCGGCTGCTGTTGAAAATGTATACATTGTCTATAAACACTCTGTCATCTCCACCTGAACCAGAGCCGTCTTTTTTGTAAACAAAACCAAGATAGAATGATCCGGTGGTTCCAATTGAAATACCATGGGTGGTGAAGAATCCACCACTATTTCCTGATGAACAAAGAACAAGACATCCTTTGCCATTGCGTCCGCGTGTTGATGCTTCACTAATCGCATCATTGAGTACACTTGAAGGTATAGTTGTTCTGGAGCTCCAACTGTTGTTTAAAATATCAGCACCATGCTGCCATGCCCACCTGATCGCACCTGCAATTTCAGTATAGGAGAGATCATCATTGTCATCAAGGATTTTTAAAGGCATGATTTTAGCGCCTGCAGCTACACCAGCTACACCAATACCATTGTTCCCTATTGCTGCTGCTATTCCTGCGACTGCTGTTCCATGGTTATCAGATGCATTTGATGGAGATGGTGGAATAGTAGTATCAAAAATATTCCGTCCGGGTACGAATCTCAAATCAGCATGTGTGAGATCAATTCCCTGATCAAACACTGCGATAGTAATATTCGTATCTGCCATTTGCTGAATATCCCAGGCAGAAGAAACTTTCATATCTGCACCAGCTGTGCTTCCATTGGATCCTGTATTCTGGAGATGCCACTGTTTTCCAAATAATGGATCATCAGGAGTAAAACACTTTTCAGTTTTGATTATCATTTCAGGTTCTGCCCAGACAACATTGGGATTTGTTTGAATGATCATACATCTTTCAAGAGCATCACGATTGGATAAATTATCACATTTAAAAACAAGTACTTGCGGCATCAGTTCCTTTTCAAATGTAACATCGATCAAAGATGAAATAATGTTGATAACCGCTGAGTAATCATCATTCTGTACTTTGATAATAATTTTATTGGTAAAAACTATTTCTTCGCCCGTTTGCGGTTCACAATATACTGGTGCAGCATAGCGTACTGAAGGATCATTTACTATCTCTGAATGCAATTCATTTATAATTTCTGTAGTTGACTTTTTCTCGATATGCCTCTTACTGATTGTCATGACTTCAAGCAATTTTCCAGATGTCTTTATTTTCTTGAATGATGCGTCTTTAAAATATCGTCGCTGCTTGAATCGGGGAGAACTGAAACTGGAGGTACTGTTATAACCAATAGTGTACCGGTCTTTTATCCGTTGCAGATGAACAGGTTTTCCCTTAAATGTATATTGGTAATTATTATCTTCGAGTTCCGATTTATCCGGACGTATACCTATTGCCTGCGGTGTGAATGTTTCACTGAAAATGGTATTGGGAACAGATGTCGAGTTGTCAGCAAAACCTTGTTTAATCGCTGAAACTACAATTAGAAATGAAAAAACAGTCGATAAAAATAGTACTTTCATGAAGTTGTTCCTGTAAAGAAAAATAGTATTGGCACACCTGCATATCAGTGGAACGATACAATTTGAGAATAGCTTCTACCGCCAATTTTCAGGCAGCAGAGGTAATATCCGTTCTGATTAAATAACTTATTATCGTTCCCATGTATGGTATAAAAGTCGTTGTTTGCAGAAACTGTTGTATATTCTGTCAAAAATTTACCGTTTATTGTATACAATACAAATGAAACCATTTTACTACTTTTAACAATTGAGTAAGGTATTTCAAATCGAATAAAATTGTTTTGAATTGATAAGAAAACTGAGCTCATTGTTTCAGATATGTATTTGTTGTCATGGTTCTGTTTAATGTTCCATGTTACTGGCAATACCGAATACGTTCCTTTATGGTACACATTTACTGTTGTTTGATTCAGTTCAAAATCTGCCAGAATACCATTTGAAACCATTATTGAAGAAGAATCACCCAAAGGAATCTTTGATTTTAAATACAGCACTCCTGCAAGTCCATCACCGGATACAAGAGAAGATGCATTATTGCCCGTAATCGAATAACTGAATTCAACGGTATCTTTGGCTGGTGGATTTAATTGAAGTTGCGCAATTCCGATAATGGATCCACTATTTTTTGTCAGAATATTTTTTTCACCTGTTATTCCGAAATCCTGCTGAGCTCCGATGAAGGTAAATCTGGAGGTATCAAATGAAACTTTGAATTGATAACTTGATATCTGGTTAACACCAGTGAAACGAATTGCAATTGCTATCGTTGCACCAGTATCTCTTGATGTAAAAGTGTTTTGTATGCCGACTTCGTTATCGAGGTCTATTGATATTGATTGTGCGAAATTTGCAGTAAAAATTAAAAAAATGGATGTTAAAATAGCTATCGACCTGTTGTGCATCAACCAATTCTCCTGTATTGAATTTTGATTATAACTTATCTGATTTCAGCCGGAATGGTAACTCCATCGGGTGTAACAAGGTGAACATCGCTGATTGAGAGTTTCGGATTACCAGACTTCTTTGCAGTGAAAGAAAGATACCCTAAAACTCCACTACCTGATACACTCCGGGTTGTATCTTTGCCGCTCATCGTTACGGCGATTTCTATGCTGTTTGTATCCGGAAGTGATAAAAATGCTGCGATCGATCCGCTTTTCTGCTCAAGAAATGCAGTTTGTGTGGGAGTCAGCTTTGCTACTGCACTATTAAAATGAACTGTCTGCGTATCAAACTGGCATTTAAAAGAGTAAGTGTGGAGATTTTGTACATTTTCAACGACAACAGCAACGATAAAAACTTCTCCTCGAATAACCCGCTGCAGTGGAGGTGAAATACCTTCGATTTCAGGATTTCCATCAATTGAAACGATAGCATTTTTTGATGAATTTCGGGAAAAAACGTTCAGAGAAAGCAACACAAACACAATAAATAACAATGAATTATGGGGAATCTTCATAACGAACCCTCTTAATTAGTGAGATGATTTATTTCAAAAATCAAAATATTACTTCTATAAGGGAACTATGAAAATAATAATGAAAATGAGCGGATGCAATGAATGTTTTTTAAATGAGATAGAAATCAATTAATAAAGAAAGAAAGAAAAAGGGCATTCCTGTGAATGCCCTTTTTCTAAACAATGCGTTAAAAATTGGAAAATCAGTAACCCTTTATCTTCGCAGCCCTGATTCTTTCCTGGAACAATGCTTCATTAGTTTTAAGTGCATCGTACTCTGAATTTGTTTCAACAATACGGAACTGCACTCTGCGGTTTAGAGCCCGGCCTTTTGCAGTTGTGTTATCTGCAATAGGTACAGTTTCACCATAGCCGATTGCGATCAGGCTTGCTTCAGGAACTCCTTTTGAAAGCAGGTAGTTGCGAACCGTTCCTGCTCGTGCAGCAGAAAGGACCAGGTTGAAATCATCCGAACCCTGGGAATCGGTATGGCCCTGAATCTCGTATCGCAAATGAGGATACTGGCTAAGGAAACCGACGATATAGTCAAGTGCTGCAAAAGAAGAACTGATCAGCTCTGCACTGCCGGATTTGAAATTTATTGATCGCAGTTGGGTATTAAGCTTGACCGTTTCCTTTTCTGATGGTCTGATAAGTGTATCAGGGCATCCATCCTCATCTTTATAGCCGTTGAACACTTCAGGATCATTCATACAATTGTCAACAGAATCCGGGACGCCGTCCTTATCGTTGTCATACTCAGGACATCCGTCGGAATCTTCAAACATATCGATATCTTCTGCCAGTATCGGACACTTATCATCTGCATCGCGGACTCCATCGCCATCATTGTCAATGTCAGGACATCCATCATCATCTTTATAATTGTCCTTGTCTTCCTGTTCCATCGGGCATTTATCGAGACTGTCTGGAACACCATCCTGATCGTTATCATAATCCGGACAACCATCAAGGTCTTCAAAACCATCTTTATCTTCGGCGATGTTTTTGCAGCTGTCGGCAACATCCCAGACTCCATCCTGGTCATTATCATTGTCGGGACATCCGTCATCATCTTCAAAGCCATCAAAATCTTCGGGAACATCCGGGCATTTATCGTCTTTGTCATCGATACCATCTTTGTCGGAATCAACCGTCAAGCCCCAGTTGATCTGAAGATTTCCCGCAAGTTCCCATCCACGGGTAGAAACAAAGATCGGAGTTCCAACAGCTTTATAGGATGCATTTATACTGACATATTTAAAGTTGAATCCTGCTCCAATCGCTGATGCCATTATCTCGGGACCTCCAAAAACGAGCCCGACTCTGATTGGCAGATAACCCCGGATCATTCCAGCTTCTCCACCTAATGAGAGGCGTGGTACAGGTGACTGACCTGCGTCGTTAGTAAACTGCTGCCGATAATTGGCACCTGCATTAACATATTCTGCAAGCCACCTTCGGCTCTGCTTTTCGCTTTTTGAAAAATCCCATGTGTAAGAATACCCGATATTGAGTGCCAGTGGCAGCAGTGTTGCAAACCCATTTCCACTTTTAAGTGAATCATCTTCCATGGATAAATATTCACCTTTGTCACGATTAAAAATCACAAGCCGTGCGTTTCTGTCCTGCTTATCTCCAAGCTCGATTCCATCAATAATATCATAAACATCCAGACCGTCTTTTTTGATCCGGTACGTTGCTTCGTAAACATTTTTGACCCAGAAGAGAACTCCAATATTGTTAAAATTAATTGAAAGAGTACCATTTTTATCATAAAGAATACCTCCAAGATCAAAACCAATACCATGTCCAGAAACCGGAAGGCCATCACTGAATGGATTATCCATGTTCCAGGCCCCGTGAAAACCAGTTCCCGCAGTCTGTACGTGTACTTTACCATCAACATCGAGACTGTTAGTACCTTTATTGTAGGTTAATATACCATTTTCGGTTTCAGCTCGTAGAATAGAGTGACCCATTACATATTTAATACCTAATCCTCCAGCACCATACCGAAGTTTGAAAAAGTTATTGAGCACTGGAACACTAACCGGTAACCCTATATGGAATGAAAAGTCTGTAGCCCAGATTGCATCTTCCTTAAGATCCGAGAAGTCAAGAGTATTTCCGGGTAGCAGGCCCTTATCACGGGAAAAGAGCATCATAAGTGGTGCTTCCGGAATATGAGTCTGTTCATTGACGTGTGTAGTAATATCAAATGCCAGTCTGTTCCACCCCATACTGAACAGGGTGTGCTCCAGGCCGTAATACACCTTTACCCCTCCCTCGAACTCCTTAGTTAACTTGTCAGACACCTCTGCAGGAGAGAGTCCGTCAAGATCAAAACTTCTCCTCAGAATTTTTGAGGAAAGCGCAGAACCTTCTTTGAGACTGTCTACCCAGTAACGGTTGAAAATGGAAAGATTAAGTTTATCACTCCAGGCTGCTGCACCCAATTGCAAACCAGGGGTCATAGAAACTCTGGGTGCACGATCAACACCCAGTAACGCCGGATTGAGCTGGCCAGCTTCATGCCCACGTCCCAGAAGGTTACGTGCCTGAGTCGTACCGGCGTTTACCGGGTTATTGTCGACCTCGGCAAATACAGAAACCGATAACATGCATAATAATATTGTCAATTTTGTTTTATTCATACGTTATATCCCCACGCAAAAAATTACCAGATAAATAAAGAATCCATATTGTTGATGCCTTCTACACGCAATGATGAATTGATCATTAAATAATCAACATCACGCAAAGCGTCCCTGTTTCCAGGCACAAACCTCAGCTGCCAGCGCCACTTACATGAGTCAGACATGACAATACTATCAAGAGCATCATTATCCCAGAATACCTGATTTGCAAATACAGAATCCCGCTTAGGCAGGTAGACCCCTTTTGTTCCCAAAAAGTGTACAAAACCCTGAGCTCTTGCGCTATCAGGGTGATTTACCAGAAAGGTGAATCGGTTCGCATCAATCGAATCGAGAGCAGCCATTCGTGATCGGGGGGCAAGAAGCGCATAGAGATACATATTAAGATTTGAATGATTTGCTATCAATGCATCAAAATATCCTTTTTTATCCTCAAGTTTTCGAACATAGCGAAGTGCTTCTGGTACCTCAAATGTACTGGATCCAAGATCCATGTTAACTGTATCAGTTACAATCCAGTCGAGATCGGAATTTAAAAAATAACTGTTATTGAGCTTTATGCGCATTCGTCCAATATATTTTGAGTAATCCGGGTCTGTCGCAGAAAGATCATTTCGAACTTTCATTTTAGTTCCTTTGGGAATAACTGTTTTTGCAGCTACATAGATTGTATCGGGAAAAAGGTTGGTGACATCTGTGATATCAATTGACCTCTGGTATGTTGAATCATTGCATACATGGTGAAAAAGAGTGGATGTGGAATCTTGAACCGATAGTGATTCAGGTGAGTAAACGACAAACTGCACCTTCATAGTATCAATAAATGAAATGCTGTCTACCAGCTCAGGATTAGCCACGATATTACCTGTCACTTTCTGCAGGAAGAAGCGTCCGCGCAGTGAATCCAGCGATGACCTGTTCCACGGAATATCGAGAAAAACTTTCTGAGTATCACTGAAACGTGAATATTGTTCCATTGTAGTACCAACAAATTCCTCAAATTTAAAAGAGGATGATCTTATTGTAAAAACGATCGAATCTGAGGCGTTCAATTCCAATGTGTCACCTCTGGCAGGAGTTGTCTCGATAGTATATTTTACCTTGGTAATTGTTTTTTTAAGATTTTCATCCCACATAGTAAATAAGCGTGTCTTGGCCAAACTGCTTTTTAGCAAATCCAGTTCGGTTTTAGGTTGCACGAGAATGCTACTGGTTGAGATACTGCCATAGTATGCATCGATAGAATCACTGTGTGATAAACCGGCTAAAGCATCAATGCTGTTTCTTCCTGTACGTTGACAAAACGAAGAGATCCAGAGGTGAAGATGTTCTCGGCGTACCGAAAGCGGAATGTTTGCGCTGTTCTGAAATGTATAATAGAAAAATCCATCACCAAGATCAACATAATCAATTGCAACTGTATCTGTTATTTCATAGTCAGAAATGAATTCGCGATGGAACTGGAGAAGGTAATCCAGGGCTTTTACCGATGATGCAGTAACATTATCAAAATTCATCTTTATGGTAATGTTTCCTGAACCAATAGTTTTAATCGCTGAAACTGTCATGGAGACAGTGTGTCCAGCTTTTTTGCCGTAAACAGGTAATATCGCATTTACAGTCGAATTTGGTGCAATTAGAGGAATTGTATCTGCACCGAGGGTAGGAGAACCGATAATTACATTACTTAACTGGGCTGTTGAATTGTTGGTTACTGCAATTGTGAGTGTATTGGTGATTGTATCGTAAAAAGTAATCTCATATATGCTGTCGAGAGTTACTGTGAGAGGTGCAGTAAAGTTTCCTTGTGCAGCTGGTAATGGACTGGTCAATTGTATTGGTTTGGTGTTTCCAAGGGATAGCGGCCCCAGCACATTCCTGTATCGGTTATCTCTGAGAGAATCTTCAGTGGTTTCAAAAAAGTTGGAACTGAATTTTTCAATCGAAAATACTAACGTATCAAGACTATCTTTGTCTGCTGGCCTGTTATCAACAACTTTTATACTATCCCAGCTGAAAAGATTGTTAAATTCCTTTTTTAGAAAAAAGGATTTATTTGAAATCGGAACAGACGCATTGGTTTCCCATTTCAGCGGAGGATCGTCAACCGGGTTAGCACACTGGGTAAAGAGTGTAAAAAGAGTTATGATCAGAGATGGCGGAAAGAATAATCGATACATCTGCTTCACGATTGTTTTCCTTTCAAGTTGTGATACATGTAATTATCAACCGTTGTTTTATTTGTTTAAAATCATCGCATTATAGTTCAATAATACTATTAAAAAGGCTACATTTTCAATGCAAACATGGTGTGATTGCACTGCCTCCAATGAGAGTGTTTTTGAGAAGATCTTTCTTGAATCCGGTTTGTTTCTCATCTGAATTCATCGTAGAATGATATATTTTTCATCCATTAAAATTTTCTCTTCACTCACCAGGCGGGTGAGAAGACGCGAAAATGTTTCAGGGGTTGTTCCAATTGCAGATGCAATGTCTTTCTTTGAAAAACCTAATCTGATTTTTTTCTGATCACCATAATGTTCATGAAGGAACTGGAAAAAGCGATCGTCGACATCGTGCATCGTAAGGTATCGGATTTTCTCTGTTAAATAACGCTGCTTGCGCATGAGCATTGCAAGGAAATCATTTCTAAACCGTTCATTATTTAAAAGGCAGTAGAATTGATGTTTCGGGATTGAAAACAGGGTTCCGGATTTCACACAAACCGCTGTTACCGGGTAACTATTTTTTTCAAAAAGTATCACTTCAGCAAATATTTCCCCCGGTTGAACCATTTTTATCATGATCTCTTTGCCTGATGGGGCATTTTTGCTTAACGAAATACTTCCGGTTGCAAGAAGGTAAAAGGCTGATCCACTATCTCCTTCATTGAATATCACCTCTTTTTTTACTATCTGTTTCTGAATACAGATTTCGGCCAGCATCTCTTTACTGGATTTGGATGCACCTTCAAAAAAGTCGGCATGTTCAATAAATTTTAAAATATCCATATAACAGCATTGCCACCCTGTTCTGCTATAGAAATACTCAATTTCTAGGTTAAATTGCAACAGATATTTAACATATATTGTTGATACAGATCAATTTCTGATAAACTGCTTTAAATTATTTTACAGTATAGTTACTAATTTTATGTGAAATCAGGATCAAACCTGATTCGATTTTTGCGTGATCCAGAAAGGAATAACATGAAAATCCATTGCATTCAACATGTATCATTTGAAACCCCGGCTCACATTTCCACCATTATCGAAAAAAGTGGTTACAGTCTCTTTACTACACAACTTTACAATGGTGAGTCTGTTCCTGAACCAGATCCAGAACTTTTCGACCTTCTTCTGGTAATGGGTGGTCCAATGGGTGTACATGATGAATCACTCTATTCATGGATGAAGCCAGAAAAAAGGTTTATTGAAAAATGTCTGAAAAAGGGTATTAAAGTTGCTGGAATCTGTCTGGGTGCGCAGATGATTGCTGATGTGCTTGGAGCTCAAGTAAAGAAAAACAACTTTCCGGAAATAGGCTTTTTTCCAGTAAAGATCGATGTAGGTACATATGCCGGCATTCTTGATGGGCTGCCGACAAGTTTCATTCCACTTCACTGGCATGGCGATACATTTTCAATTCCGTCAGGGACAGTGCATTTTGCTTCCAGTGATGCGTGCAGAAATCAGGGGTTTTTATATAACAACCAGTGTATCGCACTACAATTTCATCTTGAGTCGACCAGTGCAAGTTTAGATTCTATGATACACCATTGTGGAAGTGATCTGGTGGCTGGAAAATATATCCAACCAGCTGCGACTTTGCGTTTAAAGCAACAACAATACGGTGATGAGAATTGCCGTATAATGGAAAAATTGTTAATGAATTTTGTTAATTCACAGTAATGAATTTTGATGAGGGGGTGATTATGAGAAAAATAAAAATCGCGATGTTTGATTCCAAAGGATATGACCGGGAATATTTTGAAAAAACCAACAACAGTGTCAGCAAATTTAATTTTGAAATTCACTATTTCACCCCTCATCTTAATGAAGACACTGCAATGTTGACCGAAGGTTTTGATGCTGTTTGTGTTTTTGTAAATGATATGGTTACTGCCGGAGTTGCATCGATACTTGGAAAAAATAACATAAAACTGCTTGCATTGCGATCTGCCGGTTATAATAATGTCGATTTGAAAGCCTTGTTGCATAAGATACACGTCGTTCGTGTTCCTGCATATTCCCCTAATGCTGTAGCAGAACATGCTGTTGCATTGATGATGGCACTGAACAGAAAGACGCACAAAGCATATTTCAGGACAAGAGATAACAACTTTGCTATAAGCGGCCTGCTGGGTTTCGACATGTTTGGAAAAACAGTCGGAATAATTGGCACCGGAAAAATAGGAAAAGCTCTTGCTATGATCATGCGCGGCTTCGGGATGAATATACTTGCATACGATGTGTATCCTGATGTCGAATTTGCAAAGGATAATCAGATCGAATATGTGAACCTGACAACACTGTATAATCAGTCCGATATTATATCACTTCACTGTCCTCTCACACCTGAAAACGTTCATATGATTAATAGTGATTCAATTTCTCAAATGAAAAAAGGAGTTATGATAATCAATACCGGAAGGGGTAAGCTCATAAATACAAAAGATCTTATTCAGGGATTGAAAAGCCATATTGTTGGATCAGCAGGGCTTGATGTGTATGAAGAGGAGGGGGATTTTTTCTTTGAAGATTTTTCCGCTGAACCGATTAGTGATGATGTACTTGCACGGCTCATGACATTCCCCAATGTCATAGTTACATCACACCAGGCATTTTTTACAAGGGAAGCTCTGGAAAGTATCGTGTTTACAACATTGGAAAATATCAGGCTTTACTTTGAAGAAGGTAAGTTACCTAATCAGGTATGTTTTCAATGTAGCAGTAAGTGAACATTATAATGGAGATACTTTCTGCTTCATCCTGCATAAAGTATATTGACCTTCCTTATCGGCAAAAAGTTGTGATAAGATTAAGATCAGAAATCGATCGCCAGAGTCTTCATTTATGAGAGGATATTAATAGAAATGGACTTGGTAGCAATTAGTGGAATGATTGGGGGATTTTTGACTACAATATCATTCCTGCCGCAAGTTATTAAAGTCTGGAAAACCCGTTCTACAAAAGATATTTCACTGATAATGTTTATCCTGTTTACCATCGGGGTCTTTTTCTGGCTTCTGTATGGAATTTTTATGACTGCCTGGCCCATAATTCTCGCGAATGGTGTGACACTGATTCTGGCCTGCATCATTATAGCGTTCAAGTTGTTATACAAATAATCATCGTAAGTTGTTGAATTAAAAGCACTTTGTGCCGAGTGAGTGAGCTTCAGACCGCTTTTAATTGTTTAATGGTGGTAATCCATCCTTGACTCCCTTCAAAGTAGCCTATACAATTATATTGATCCTCACAGATTAAGAATGAAACCCCTGATTTCATAAGATATCACGGTAAAAATTACCTGAAACAAACGGATCACTATAATTTTTTTATACCAGTAAAGGTACAATATGAACGGAATTAAGATTGTAGTATGTTTGATGATTATGACTTCTTTTAGTACCGTTGTGTCTCAGACTGCTGAACAGAGTGCAAAAATTACACAATTAGTCGGTTCTGCTGAAGTTCGTTCCAGTGATAAGGCAACATGGAGAGCAGCAAGAATTGGAATGCCGGTTCGTCAGAGCTGGGGAATCAGAACACTTCTGGAGTCAAGCTTAGAGATCACTCTTGAAACTGGAACTGTTTTAAAAATTGGCGAAAATACAGTTGTTTCATTATCTGAGTTAAATAAAAATGAAAAACAGAACATAACTCAGTCAAGTATTAAAGTGATGACCGGTCAGATGTGGGCGAATGTAAAAAAAATCTCCAACACTCAATCTAAAATGGATTTTGAAACGCCAACCGCTGTTGCATCAATACGAGGAACCAGGCTTGGTATTGGAGTTACAAATCAAGGAACACGAATTGATGTTTATGAAGGACTGGTAGCTGTTCGCAAAAGAAACTCAAACAGTACAGAGCTTGTCAAGCCAAATTTCAGAGCTGAAATAAGTATTAATTCAAATACAATTACCGTTGTAGATTTTAAGGATATTAAAAATGATTCAACACAAACAGTTACCGATCCTCCATCCGATCCTTTTTCTTCTGGTGCAATTACCGATAGTGGTTCTGTTGTTATCGATGATAGTTTAAAATCTGAAAATACTGGTGCGCCTGCAACAGCTGATACAATAAAAAATGTAGACACTTTAAAAATCGATAGCAGTTCAACCGGATCTCAAAAAAATCCAGATGTAAATTTAAATAGTAATACAACTTCGATTAAAACAGATACAGTTCAGGTAAAAGATACTGCAAGTCAGAAAAATGCCAATGATCAACAACTATCAACATCAAACATATCTCTTCAAATAATTTCCCCTGTTTCCGGCAGTATTGTGATGGAAACTCCAGTCATTATAAGAGGAAAAACAACTGCCGGAGCATTATTGAAAGTTGCTGGTAAAACTGTTGAAGTGGGAGCTGATGGATCTTTTGCAGAGATGCTCGATCTTACACCTGGCAAGAATACCTTTACGATAAGTGCAACCTTGAATAAAAAAAA
>JBNKZD010000165.1:0-16978 GCA_050301235.1 Chitinispirillaceae bacterium
TCCGCAGGATTGCCGGTGAACAGAACATCTTCAAATTGCGTGATGAAGTTGTACCTTTTGTACCGCTTCGCGAAATATTGAATATTCCAGGAACTCCGCCTGAATATGAACAGATAATCATTATGCATACCCACGATCAGACTCTTGGGTTTGTTGTTGATAATGTTGTAGGAAAGCATCAGACTGTTGTAAAAACCACAAGCAGGCATTTTTCCAATGTTAAAGAGGTCACCGGTGCGACAATACTGGGAGATGGCAGAATTGCCCTCATCCTTGATGTCAATGCACTCAAGGAAAAAGCAAACCGGATTCCGCAGTTTTCATGAATAAGACAAAAGTAAATAAGATAATGTTAATTTTTGAAAGGGGATGGTAATGAACTGGGTATTAGGCAGCATGAAGATCAGGGGAAAATTATTAGCATTGACAGCAGTATCATTGGTCGGTCTGTTTATCTATTTTTCATATTCATATACTATCATGAACAAGATTCGTGTCAATGGTCCGATATATCAATCGGTAATCTTGAACAAGGACCTCGTAGCTGATATCCTTCCACCGCCGGAGTATATCATCGAGACTTATTTCACCGCAATGCAGATTCGTGATGAAAAGGACCGCCAGGTCATGTCAAAGATGGTCGAAAAGTGCTTGTCATTAAAAAATGAATATCAGGAACGTCATGATTTCTGGGTCAAAAATCTTCCTGAGGGGGAGATGAAGAATCGCATGGTACAGGTTTCCTACGCTCCCGCAAAAGAGTTTTTCGATATTCTCGAATCGCAATATATCCCTGCCATAAAGAGTGGCAATATAGCGCTTGCCAGTGAATTACTGAATGGTAAAATGAAAAAAGCCTATGAAATACACAGGAATGCAATTGATAATGTTGTTGTAATGGCAAATAAGGAAAGTGCCGACCTTGAGAAAAACACCAGGGCCCTGATTGCAAAGTCAAGTATTATCAGCGTTATCGTCATGGTGCTCTGTGTTATTGTAGCTGTGATTTTAGGTTTTTATCTTACAGTTTCAATAACACGGCCGATTAAACAGGGTGTTGATACCATGTCTGAAATTGCAAAAGGAAAACTTACCGTTTCATTCGATGAAAAGGCATTAAAAAACGGTGATGAGACTGGTATGCTTACACGGGCGATGAAAGAGATGTCTGAAAAGATGAAGGATACCATCACTTTCGCACTTGAAGCATCGGAAAATGTATCGACTGGTAGTGTACAACTCTCAACTGCCTCTCAAGGCATTTCGCAGGGATCAAACGAACAGGCAGCTTCAGTTGAGCAGATATCTGCTTCAATTGAGCAGATGACTGCATCTATACGACAAAATGCCGATAATGCGAATCAGACTGAAAAAATTGCTATGAAATCGTCAACCGATGCCAAAGACGGTGGTGAAGCGGTCAAGAAAACGGTTTTTGCAATGAAACAGATTGCTGAAAAGATATTGATCATACAAGAGATTGCACGGCAGACAAATCTGCTCTCCCTGAACGCTTCGATAGAAGCAGCCCGGGCTGGTGAGCACGGTAAAGGTTTTGCTGTTGTAGCATCCGCTGTACAGAAGCTTGCTGAGCGCAGCCAGGATGCTGCTGAGGAGATTAGTAAACTCTCGAAAAGTAGTGTCGATGTGGCAGAAAATGCGGGTGAAATGCTTAACAAGCTTGTTCCTGACATACAAAAAACCGCTGAACTTGTTGCAGAAATCAATGCTGCAAGCGCGGAACAGAACAAGGGCATACAGCAGGTAAATGCAGCCGTACAGCAGTTTAATACTGTTGTTCAGTCAAATGCATCAGCCTCCGAAGAACTGGCTTCAACATCTGAGGAACTTTCCACACAAGCTGAGGAACTGAAGAACCGTTTGGCCTTTTTCCAGGTTGGACAATCTTATTACAGAACAGAGAATAAAACTGAAAGACTGTATCATAAAAAAACGAATAGTGCCGGGAACATACCTCATCTTTCAGCAGATCACAAAGGTAGTTCTTACAATGTACCTGCAGATGGTAATGTGGGTGCAGAGCTGAAAAGTGGGGTCTCTATCGAAATGGATGAAGATGACAGAGATTTTCAAAAAATGTAAATGGAACTATAATGAACAGAAGTGAATCAATACCTGAAGGTATATAACAGCCTGCAAACGATTAGAAATGTTAATTTCAACCGCTTAGTTGAAATTAAAAATCAGGAGGGAGTAGGATATGCTTAATAAATTAAAAATTGGGCCTAAATTGGTTGGGGGTTTTCTGGTCGTAACAGGAATAACTTTACTCGTGGGATTTGTTGGAATGCTATCTGTCAATAGAATCGTTCAAGCTAATACATTTCTTTATGAAAAAGTGACAAAACCTGTTGTGGAACTCGTTGGTATTGCTATGTCTTTTGAGATAATTCTTCGAGAATCTCGTGATATGGTTCGGGAAAATGATTCGGAAAAAATTGAGCAGATTATCAGCAGTGTAGATGAATATCGTGAGGAAATGAACAGGAGTATAGAGCATTACAAGACTACTTTAGTAGACGAAGAAGATAAAAAGCTATTCGAAGGCCTGATTTCAACGAATAAAACATTTAAAAATAATATTGAAAAGTTATACAAACTTGCTAGAGAAAACAGTGATAGTCAAGCTATAGCGTTACTGGATGGACAATTTAGTATTAGTGAGAAGAATGTAGAATCTGCTATCGACAGTCTCGAAGCAATGGGTGAGCGTGATGCAATGAAAAATGCTGAAGAAAACAGAAGTGTTGCAAATACCACAACGATCTTATTAATAGTGGTATTACTATGCGGGATACTGTTTGCTGTTTTTACTGGTTTATGGCTCACCGGTTCGATCACAAAACCTCTTAACAAAGGGGTGCAGACAATGATGGAGATGGCAAAAGGAAATATGATGGTAACTTTTGATCCTCGTTCATTAAGTGTCGCTGATGAAACCGGTATTCTCACAAGAGCAATGAAAGATATGGCAGACAAGCTCAGGGAAACAATTGCTTACACACTTGAATCCTCAGAAAATGTTTCAACAGGGAGTATCCAACTATCTTCTTCATCACAGGGTATATCACAGGGTTCTTCTGAACAAGCCGCGTCGGTTGAAGAGATCAGCGCTTCAATTGAGCAGATATCCTCATCAATTGAGGAGATGACTGCATCGATAAATCAAAATGCCGAAAATGCAAATCAGACAGAAAAGATCGCTATGAAATCTTCTGCTGATGCCCGTGATGGTGGTGAAGCTGTACAGAAAACGGTTGTGGCAATGAAACAGATTGCTGAAAAAATAAGTATAATTCAGGAGATTGCCCGACAAACAAATTTATTGTCTCTTAATGCATCGATTGAAGCTGCTCGCGCTGGTGAACATGGAAAAGGTTTTGCAGTTGTAGCATCTGCGGTTCAAAAACTTGCAGAGCGTAGTCAGGATGCGGCAGAGGAGATCAGTAAATTATCGAGAAGCAGTGTTGATGTAGCTGAGAATGCCGGTGAGATGTTAAAAAGACTGGTTCCTGACATTCAAAAAACAGCTGATTTAGTATCTGAAATCAACGCTGCTAGTACCGAACAGAATACTGGTATTCAGCAGGTCAATACTGCTGTACAACAGGTCAATGCCGCAATTCAACAATTTAATCAAGTTGTGCAATCAAATGCATCTGCATCAGAAGAATTAGCTTCAACTTCAGAAGAGCTTTCAACACAGGCTGAAGAGTTAAAAAACCGAATTTCTTATTTTAAAATAGAAAGAACTGCGATAGTTCATAAACGAGATGAAAACAGAGTCAGGAGGCTACCTGCTGTAAGTCAATCACATTTTAATTCTTCAGGAGCCATCCATAAAGAGAAACCAGAACAGGTTTTTACTGATGATGGAAGTATGGAATTAAAAAACGGGGTTACAATCACAATGGATGATGATGATGAAAACTTCAAAAGAGTCTAAGATAACTGAGGAATTGTGACATATGCTAAACAAGATGAAAATCGGTCCGAAACTGATAGGTGGCTTTCTTGCGGTAACCGGCATTGCAATCGTTATTGGAATCGTTGGAATTACAAAGATGCATCAGATTGACAATGCAGATACCTTTTTATATGAGAAAACTACAGTGCCCTTAGCTGATCTTGCAGAAATCGGAACGTCTTTTGAGGACCAGCAAACACATATCAGAGACCTTATTCATGAAAAGGATATAGGCAAAAAAGAGGAATTAATAAAAGAAATAGAAAGATTACGAGCGGTTATTACAAATGCATGCGAGCATTATACGACAACCTTTATTGATGAAAATGATAAGAAAATTTATGCAACACTGGTTGCCGCGCGCAATAATCTATATGATGATATTACATCAATTTACAGTCTGGCTCGCAATAGTAAGGTATCTGAAGCATACTCGCTTTTAGAAGGACAGATGGCCAAACATGCAAGTGAAGAAGAGACCATTATTAAAGATATGATAAAAATAAATATTGAAGCTGCAAAAAAGACTGCTGACAACAATACAGTTGTTGCAAAAAGCTCGACAATGCTGCTTGTAATAGTGATGATTATTGGTTTCATACTTTCAATTATCATTGGTGTTGCACTTACCTTTTCAATCACAAATCCTTTGAAAGAGGGGGTACAAACAATGGAAGAGATGGCTAAAGGCAACCTGGTCGTCAGTTTTAATCCAAAGACATTATCTGTTGCTGATGAAACCGGTATACTCACAAGAGCAATGAAACAGATGGCGGATAAACTTAAAGAAACAATATCATACGCACTGGAAGCTTCTGAGAGTGTTTCCTCCGGAAGTGTTCAACTTTCTTCAGCGTCACAGGGAATTTCGCAGGGTTCATCAGAACAGGCCGCTTCAGTGGAAGAAATATCAGCATCAATTGAAGAGATGACTGCGTCAATAAATCAGAATGCCGATAATGCAAATCAAACTGAAAAGATTGCGATGAAATCATCGAATGACGCCAAAGATGGGGGCGAAGCGGTCCAGAGGACAGTTTCCGCAATGAAATCGATTGCTGAAAAAATATCTATTATTCAGGAGATCGCTCGTCAAACCAACTTGCTCTCTCTTAACGCGTCGATCGAAGCTGCACGGGCTGGTGAGCATGGTAAGGGGTTTGCAGTTGTAGCGTCCGCAGTGCAGAAACTTGCTGAGCGAAGTCAAGAGGCGGCTGAAGAGATCAGTAAACTCTCAAAAAGTAGTGTCGAAGTTGCTGAAAATGCAGGCGAAATGCTCAGTAAACTTGTTCCTGACATTCAAAAAACAGCGGAGCTTGTTGCAGAAATCAATTCTGCAAGTGCAGAACAGAACAAGGGTATTCAACAGGTAAACTCTGCAGTTCAACAATTCAATACAGTTGTGCAGTCGAATGCATCTGCATCTGAAGAACTGGCTTCCACATCTGAGGAACTTTCGTCTCAAGCTGGGGAGTTGAAGAACCAACTCACATTTTTTCAGGTTGGAAAAAACAATTTCCACAAACAGAATACGCATCTACAAAGTAGAATACAGCACGGTACGATACATAATACTTTAATGGGTCAACATGCTGTTACTGGATCGAGCAATAATCAGCATACAATGACAAAAGAAGTTGTTTCCGTAAATGAACAGAAAAGCGGTATTGCCCTCGATATGGATGATGATGATAACAATTTTCAAAGACTATAAAAGGAGGTACAACAATGGAAGCGGTAACCACAATTAAAGAGTCCGGTCAATATCTGACATTTCAGTTGGGTGATGAGTTGTTTGCTTTTGATGTATTGCGTACCAATGAGGTGCTTGAGGTTTCTCAGATCACGCGCATCCCTGGTGCCAGTGACGCAATGGTCGGTGTTATTAACCTCCGGGGAAGTGTTGTTCCGGTTGTCGATTTGCGAAAGCGATTAAACATGCCGGTAAAGGACCATACAATTGATACATCGATAATCATAATCGATACTGAATATGGTGATGATAAGGTGACTCTGGGTGTACTTGTAGATGCAGCTAAACAGGTGATCATGCTTGATAAAACACAGCTTGAGCCGCCACCGAAAGTGGGGATGAAACTTAATATAGAGTATATAACTGCTATTGGAAAACACGATAACAATTTTATTATCCTCCTCAACAGCGACAAAATTTTTTCAGAGCAGGAACTGATTGCGGCGACAGAAACAAAAGAGATGCAGGTTTAAAAAAACCGTCTCTATGCAAGTAGCTGTCCACATTTTTTTAAATTGTATTGATTATTATTAAAGTAAAGTAGTTTGTTGATTATTTTACAAATCATTTTTTTAAAATTGTTCAAAATGAAATGTGAAATCCAGAAATATTTTAAGATAACAACTATAGCATGAAATTGTTCTGGAAAATCATTTTAATAGTGGATTTAAGCTTATCTTTTAATCATGTTATTATAAATGAGAATAAAATCGAAAATTGGAGTAATCAATGAAATTAACTATAAGTAAAAAACTCTTTCTGGGATTCAGTGCTATTGTTGTGATTATTATGATTATTGTGGTATATAATTCAATTGGATTGTCCAAACTTCGAAAACTGCAGGAAGATAGTGGCACGAGGGCAAAGGGTGCTGTTAGTGCACAACAGGCGAGGCGGGTAGCGTATAAAATGTATACGGTGATTGCAGAAGCTCAAATAAGTGGTTACACAAACGAGATGCAATTGAAGTTTGATGAATATGTTAAAGAAACTGAAGACGTTCTTGATTTGATAAAAAAACTGGCAGATACTGATGAGGAAAAAAAGTGGTGTATTGAAGCCGAGAATATAATGATGGATGAAATAAATATTTTTAGGAATCAGATGATTCCACTTTTTTCATTACATGGTATAAAAGAGAATGAAAAAAAAATACTGGAGTTGGACAAAAAAATTTATAAAAAAATGAAAGAATCTCAACCACCACTCAGAAGTTATTGTGAATCTCTGGATAAAGAAGCCAAGGATGCAGAAATACTCTTTAACAATACAGCTAAAAATACCAGTACCACAAGTATAACACTGGCTTTGATAGCGGTATTACTTTCAATTATAATCGCATATTTTATTACACATGGGATTACTCAATCAATCAATAAAGTAGTAGTTGTAGCTCAGGCCATCGCAAAAGGAAATCTAAATGTAGTTTTCGAAGAGAAAATGCTAGCAAATAGTGACGAAACAGGTATTCTAACAAGAAATATGAAAGATATGTCTGATCAACTTAAAAGTACTATTACATTTTCACTTGAGGCATCCGATAACGTGACAAACGGAAGCACTCAACTTTCTAATGCTTCTCAGGGTATTTCGCAGGGGGCATCTGAGCAAGCAGCATCAATAGAGGAGATCTCTTCGTCCATTGAAGATGTATCTTCATCAATAGAGGAAATTTCATCATCAATAGAGGAGATTTCTGCATCTATAGAAGAGATGACCGCTTCGATAAGTCAAAATGCCGATAATGCAAATCAGACAGAAAAAATAGCATCAAAATCATCTATTGATGCAAAAGAAGGTGGTGTTGCGGTGCAGAAAACAGTAGATGCAATGAAACAGATTGCTGAAAAAATTTCAATTATTCAGGAAATTGCCAGACAGACAAACCTTTTATCACTCAATGCATCGATTGAAGCTGCACGAGCTGGTGAGCATGGTAAAGGATTTGCCGTTGTTGCATCAGCGGTGCAGAAACTTGCTGAACGGAGTCAGGATGCGGCTGAAGAGATCAGTAAAATTTCAAGAAGCAGTGTTGATCTTGCAGAAAATGCAGGTTTAATGTTAGATAAGCTTGTTCCGGATATACAAAAGACATCTGAACTTGTAGCGGAAATTAATGCTGCCAGTGCAGAGCAGAGTAACGGAATTCAGCAGGTTAATTCTGCTGTGCAGCAGGTCAATACTTCTGTGCAGCGTGTGAATTCATCAGTCCAGCATGTAAACACTTCTGTGCAGCAGTTCAACCAGATAATTCAGACCAATGCTTCTGCATCAGAGGAGCTTGCGTCAACATCTGAAGAGCTACTATCGCAGGCTGAGGAACTCAAGAACCGGCTTTCATATTTTCAGGTAGATAAAGGTAATGCTCATGTGACAGAAACAATAAGAAAATCGCATATACATTCAGTGGTGCAGAAACCTGTTTCCGTAAAAACAAATACAACAATCGCAAAAGAACATCTAACACACACTCTCAATCAGAATAATGATGGAGTCCACAAAGAGAATAAATCAGGTTTTGCTATCGATATGCTTGATAATGAGGATAGTAATTTCCAGCGTCTGTAAGGCACTGCTTACAGGTAGTTACAGTAAAAATGGAGGAAACCCAGGAGTCTTAATTGTCTTTTGAACTTTCAGAAAAGGATCGCAGGTTATTAAGCAGTTTTATTGAGGAGCATTATGGTATCCAGATGCCGCCGTCAAAAAAGATTTTGCTTCAGACCAGGCTACAGAAACGGGCTGCAAAACTCGGTTATGATTCTCTGCACTCATATATTGACTACCTGTTCAGTCCTCAGGGCCAGCAGCTGGAGAAAGACCAGTTTGCAACTATCGTTTCCACCCATAAGACGGATTTTTTCAGAGAAATTGATCATTTTACCTCTTTACGTTCCGTACTTCTTCCAGAACTGACTGCAAATCGAATACTTGGATCTTCAGAAACTCTTGTTGCCTGGAGCTCCGCATCATCAACAGGTGAAGAGGTGTATTCTATAGCAATGACTTTGTACGATTATTTTAAAGTTCATGGAAATCCTATGCCGGCAATGAAAATAATCGGTACCGATATTTCAGATACGATTGTAGAATTTGCACGCAAAGCAATTTACAGTGATAAAGTGTTACCAGCTATTCCCAGGGAATACATCCATTATTTCATGCGCAGTAAAGATCCGGATCGTCCGGAAGTGCGTGTCGTACCGGAGATCAGGAAATATACTGATTTCAGGCAGCAGAATCTGATGGATATACAATACCGTGTGAAAAAAGGGATACATATCATATTCTGCCGCAATGTACTTATTTACTTTAATAAAGTAACTCAGGAAATGATTTTAAGAAAACTGGTTGACATGCTGGCCCCGGGAGGATTTTTACTGATAGGCCATTCTGAATCGCTTTCGGGAATAAACCTTCCAGTCGAACAGGTTAAATTGACAATATATCGGAAAACAGGAGTTTGATTTTGAAAAAAATAAAAGTTCTGATTGTCGATGATTCTGCAGTGGTTCGTCAGACCCTCTCAAGCATCATATCTGAAGATCCAGAACTTGAAGTAATGGCGACAGCCGGCGATCCTTTTCAGGCAGCTGAGAAAATAAAAAAGGAATTACCGGATGTCATTACTCTCGATGTTGAAATGCCACGTATGGATGGCCTCACTTTTCTGAAAAAAATTATGGCGCAGCATCCAATGCCTGTTGTTATCTGCTCAAGTTTAGCTGTAAAGGGATCTGATACAATAAGTAAAGCAATAGAATATGGAGCCATCGAAATCATCACTAAACCGGTTATCGGAACACGAACCTTCCTTGAAGAATCGAGAATACATATTTGTGATGCAGTAAAGGCTGCTTTCAAAGCTGATATCAAAAAGCATACAGTCATGATCGAGAAAACAAGTCCGAAATTAAGTGCGGATGTGATTCTCGCAAAATCACGAACGGTGCTCACCGAAACAACCGAAAAAATAATTGCTCTTGGAGCATCAACGGGCGGAACTGAAGCAATCCGCAGCCTGCTGGAACAATTGCCGGGGAATATTCCCGGAATGGTAATTGTACAGCATATGCCTGAACAGTTCACCGCATCATTTGCCAAAAGACTCAATGAGACATGTGTCGTTTCCGTGAAGGAAGCTGTAAATAATGACACTGTTCTACGCGGGCAGGTGCTTATTGCACCGGGAAACAAGCACATGCTGCTTAAAAGAAGTGGTGCACGGTACTATGTTGAAGTTACTGATGGACCGCTTGTTAACCGTCATCGTCCGGCGGTTGATGTTCTGTTCCGATCCACTGCCCGATATGCAGGGAAAAATGCAACCGGCATAATACTCACAGGAATGGGTGATGATGGGGCTAGAGGGATCAGGGAGATGTTTGATGCTGGAGCGTACACAATTGCTCAGGATGCCGAAAGCTGTGTTGTTTTTGGTATGCCCAAAGAGGCGATTGCTACAGGCGGAATTTCCTCTGTACTACCACTCAACAAGATACCTGGTGAGATTGTAAAAATATTCGGACTCCATCATTAGACTGAATCAATTTGCAATAAACGTACATTAGACCCAATATCGAAAACCCGCACTTCTTACCCCGCAATTCCCAAACTCCGCAATCCCCGGATGCAGCACCAGGTAGGAAACCGAGGTGCTGCGGGGCCGATCATTCCCCCTGCTGCGGGGGAAATCCTGTGGAAATCCTGAGATTGATCGTAAATAAGATATTTTACAATGTAACAGGTACCGGATAGTTACCGGTAAAACACGCCGTACAGAAATTTTCGGGATTTGGCATCACTGACAGCATTCCCTCGATGGAAAGATACCCCAGAGAATCAACTTCAAGATAATCCCTGATTTCTTCAATGGTCTGTGCAGATGCTACCAGTTCGTTTTTTGTTGGCATGTCTATTCCGTAAAAACACGGGCAGATAATTGGCGGGGATGAGATCCGTAAATGTAACTCCGCCGGTTCTGCTGTTTTTATCAGGCGAATGATCTTTTTCATTGTGGTTCCACGAACGATTGAGTCATCGACGATAACCACTTTTTTGCCTTTTAATACACCCTTGACAGTGTTGAATTTGATTCTGACACTGAAATCACGGTCATCCTGTGCCGGATGAATGAAGGTTCTCCCGACATAATGGTTTCGTATCAATCCGATATCGAATTCAATACCCGACTCTTCTGCAAACCCGAGTGCCGCAGTTGTTGCAGAGTCGGGTACACCCATTACTATATCAGCATTGGCAACAGGTAGTTCCTGTGCGAGCACTCTTCCAAGTTTACGGCGGACACGGTCGACATTCTTACCAAATACGAAACTGTCCGGGCGGGAAAAGTAGATAAATTCAAAAACACAGTGAGCCGGGCGGATCGCCGGACCAAAGACCGGAATTGTGAAACTGGTAATCCCGTTTGCATCGATTCGCACCATCTCTCCCGGTTGAATTTCCCGGACCATTTCTGCACCGACCAGGTCAAATGAGCATGTTTCGGATGATAAAAACCAGGAATCGCCCTGTTTACCGAGAATAAGCGGCCGAATACCCCTGGGGTCGCGTGCACCATACATTGCATCTTTTGTAAGGAACAGAATGGAATAAGCGCCCAGCACTCCTGAAAGAGCATCAAGAATCATCGAGTCAACATTTTCTCGCTTTGAACGGGCGATAAGGTGCATGATCACTTCTGTATCGGTAGTTGACATGAAAATCGATCCATCATCAACCATCCATTTACGCAGTGAATTTGCGTTGGTAAGATTTCCGTTGTGTGCTCCTGCGATCTGTCCGGCACGTGAGTTAATCAAAATCGGTTGTGCATTTTCGATTGTCGATGATCCACTGGTTGAATAGCGGTTGTGCCCGATAGCACAGGATCCAGTCAATTTCTCGAGAATATTCTGACGTTTGAAAACCTGGGCAACAAGACCCATTCCTTTATAGACATTGACCATGTTGTTATTGGTAACAGCGATACCACTGCTCTCCTGGCCGCGATGCTGTAAAGCGTACAGTCCAAGATAGGTTAGATGGCTCGCCTGCGGGTGATTGAAAACCCCGAAAATACCACACGCTTCATGCAATGAATCATCAAACATATATTTCCTTTTGTGAATTATACTCTTAGTTAAAAATTATCCGATTTTTTGGCCATTCAGTTCCAGGCTCATTCCTACAAAATCCCTGAATAACGGATGAGGATTGATTGGACGTGACTTGAACTCCGGATGAAATTGTGAGGCTATAAACCAGGGATGATCCTTCAATTCCACCATTTCGACAAGCATCCCATCTGGAGATTTACCAGAAATAATCATCCCTGCATCTTCAAAACGCTTGAGATAGTCGTTGTTAAATTCAAAACGGTGACGGTGTCGTTCAGAAATCAGATCTTTTCCATAACATTTACGTGTAAGAGAACCTTTCGTAAGTGCGCAGGCAAATGCCCCCAGACGCATGGTTCCACCTAAATTCATGATCTTTTTCTGTTCTTCCATCAGACTGATAACCGGATTAGCTGTTGTTGGATTGTTTTCCGTAGTATCTGCATCCGTGATTCCGAGCACATTACGGGCAAATTCGATAACTGCCATATGCATACCATAACAGATACCCAGGTAGGGAATCTTCTTTTCGCGTGCATATTTTACCGCTGCGATTTTACCTTCAACACCTCGTGCACCAAAACCTCCGGGTACCAGTATTCCACCAAGACCAGTAAGAACTTCTTCTGCACCTTTCTGTTCGATATCTTCAGATGAGATGGATTTGATCACAACTTTAGCACTGTGGTAAGCACCAGCATGATTGAGCGATTCATGAATCGATTTGTAAGCATCGAGCAGTTCACTGTATTTGCCAACGATACCAATGGAGACTTCTTTGTCTGCACTTATTACTTTATCGACATAATCGCGCCATGGTTTGAGATTCCTGCGGCCGGCACGAAGTCCAAGACTATCGATAATAACAGTATCCAGTTCCTGTGTTGCAAAGTCTAAAGGTACTTCGTAGATGCAATGCTTTGCATCCATAGCTTCAATAACCGCTTCCGGATCAACATTACAGAATAGTGCAAGTTTTTTGCGAACATCCGGATCGATATGCTTTTCCGAACGACAGATAAGAATGTCGGGAATGATACCAATTTCACGCAGTCTGCCAACAGAATGCTGGGTGGGTTTGGTTTTTACCTCGCCGGCATTTCCAAGATAGGGGAGCAGTGTTACGTGAATAAATAGAACATTCGTACGCCCTTCCTGATATCTGAACTGACGAAGAGCTTCAAGAAATGGATGACTTTCGATATCACCAACAGTGCCACCAATTTCGCAGATAACTACATCGACATCTTTGGTGACAGCAGAACGGATACAATCGCATATTTCGGTTGTCACATGAGGGACAACCTGAACTGTACCACCAAGAAAATCGCCACGTCGCTCTTTTCTAATAATAGAATCATATATCCGACCAGCGGTATAATTGCAGTGACGGTTGGTACAGACATCGGTAAACCGTTCATAATGTCCGAGATCAAGATCAGTTTCAGCACCATCCTCGGTGACAAACACTTCACCATGCTGATAGGGATTCATCGTTCCCGGATCAACATTAAGATACGGATCGAACTTCTGGTGAATTACATGCAATCCCCGTGATTTTAATAGTAAACCAATCGATGAAGCTGTAATACCTTTTCCAAGGGAAGAAACTACACCGCCTGTTACAAAAATAAATTTAGCCATTAAGATACCCCGCTGTGTAAACCCTGTATAAAAGGACACGGGCACCTGTGGTGCCCGTGTTAATGATCAATTCCAGAGTGTGTTACGCATGTCCAGGTCATGCCTGTACTTCTGATTTTTTATTTTTTCTGTTTCTGTATATTCCTGAATCGCCTTGACTTCAAAACCGGTTCTTTCGAGAGAATCCATGCCACTTATTGCAGCCTGTGCACCTTCGATTGTCGTTATATATGGAATACGCTGTGTTACTGCTGCGCTTCGAATCGGTTTTGAATCGATAAGCGATTTCTTTCCTGCAGGTACATTAATGATAAAATTAATATCACCAGCTTTTATCAAATCGACGATATCCGGTTTACCTTCACCAATTTTCGGAACCATTTTTACATTGATACCATTGGAACTCAGTACTTTCCAGGTTCCTTCGGATGCAAAAATTTTAAATCCCATCGCAGCGATTGTTTTCACCATAAATATTATATTTCTACGCATGCTGTTCTTGACACTTATAAATACTGATCCTGAACGTGGCAAAAAATTGCCAGCAGCTTCCTGGGATTTGGCAAATGCAAGGCCGAAGTCTTTGTCAAGACCCATAACCTCGCCGGTAGATTTCATTTCAGGGCCAAGGATGATATCTGCACCTGGAAATTTGTTGAACGGAAGCACCGATTCTTTAACTGCAAAATAATCGATAGTCTTTTCCACAGCCTCAGGAATATCACTGAGTTTTAATCCTGTCATCACCTTGGCAGCAATTTTTGCCCACGGTATTCCCTGTGCTTTGCTTACAAACGGTACTGTTCGTGAAGCTCGAGGATTGACTTCAAGAATATAAATAGCGTCCTCTTTTATCGCATACTGGATATTAAGTAAGCCTATTACATGAAGTTCCTTTGCGACATTGCAGGTTATCTTTCTGATCTGAGAAACGATGTCTTCAGAAAGTGTATGAGGGGGAAGTACACATGCACTGTCTCCCGAATGAATACCTGCTTCTTCTATATGCTCCATAATACCGCAGATCATGACATCCGACCCATCGCATAATGCATCAACATCAACTTCGATCGCTTCACTGATAAATTTGTCTACAAGTACCGGACGGTTTTCACCCGCAGCCTGAGCATCACCGATAAATGACTTGAGTTCATCTTCATCATAAACAATACGCATTGCGCGTCCGCCAAGAACAAATGAGGGTCTCAAAAGTACCGGGTAACCAAGCCGGTTTGCAACCTGAAGAGCTTCATCGGTTGACTTTGCCATTCCATTGATTGGCTGACGAAGGTTGAGTTTATGTATCATCAAAGCGAACTCATCACGGTCTTCAGCGCGCTGTATTGATGCAACAGTGGTACCGATAATCGGTGCCCCTGCATCCAGAAGCCGTCTTGCAAGATTGAGCGGTGTCTGGCCACCAAACTGGACAATGACTCCTGCCGGATTCTCTTTTTCGATGATATTCATCACATCTTCAAAGGTAAGAGGTTCAAAGTACAATTTATCGGATGTATCATAATCGGTACTGACTGTTTCCGGATTGGAATTGACCATTATAGATTCATACCCGAGCTCTTTGAGTGCAAAGGAAGCCTGGCAGCAGCAATAGTCAAATTCGATTCCCTGTCCGATACGATTTGGTCCGCCACCAAGAATGATAACTTTTTTACGGTTTGAAGAGATACTCTCATCTTCATCTTCATAGGTTGAGTAATAATAGGGCGTATATGCTTCAAATTCTGCTGCACACGTGTCAACAAGTTTGTAAGTCGGAATAACCCCAATTGATTTACGAAACGTACGGAACTCAATTTCAGTCATATCCAGTTTAGCCGCGCACTGTGCATCAGAGAAACCCAATTTCTTAATCTTCTTTATACGACGTTTCTGTTCTGAAGGTTCAAGAGTTAGCAGGTCTTTCGTAATATTCTTCTCAAAATCGAAGATATCTTTCAGATTGCTGATAAACCATGGATCGATCTTGGATGTGCGACTGATCTGCTGTGCGGTAAGTCCCTTTTCAAACGCATATCGGATAAGGAACATACGATCGGCTTTGGGAACTGCAAGTGCAGCAAGGATCTCTTCATTGGTTCTCTCAGGGAGTGCGGTAAGGTCGAACCCTTTTTTCCCGACTTCAAGACCGCGCAGCCCTTTTTGAAGAGCTTCTTTGAATGTTCGACCGATTGCCATCGTTTCACCCACGGATTTCATCTGAATTCCAAGTGTGGAATCTGCTTCAGGGAATTTTTCAAACGTAAAACGCGGAATTTTTACAACACAGTAATCGATAGTTGGCTCAAATGATGCCGGTGTTTCACGGGTTATATCGTTACGGATCTCATCGAGAGTGTATCCAACAGCAAGTTTTGCAGCAAACTTTGCTATGGGGAACCCGGTTGCTTTACTTGCAAGTGCAGAACTTCTGCTCACACGCGGGTTCATCTCGATGACTGTCATTCGTCCGGTCTCAGGATCAACTGCAAACTGGATATTTGAACCACCGGTTTCAACACCTATTTCCCGTATAATCGCAATTGCAGCATCACGCATTTTCTGATACTGACGGTCGGTAAGAGTCTGTGCCGGTGCAACTGTGATACTGTCACCAGTATGAATTCCCATTGGATCGAGGTTTTCTATCGAGCAGATGATAACAACATTATCTGCCTTGTCACGCATAATCTCGAGTTCGTACTCTTTCCATCCGATAACCGATTCTTCAATAAGAATTTCGTTAACACGGCTGCAGTGAAGACCCAGTGCGGCCTGACGTTCAAAATCTTCCTCTTTGTAGACAATTCCTCCGCCTGTTCCTCCCATGGTGAATGATGGACGCACGATCAGCGGGAACCCGATTTCACGTGCAAGTTTCCACGCTTCATCGATATTATAAGCAAAAGCACTTTTGGGAAGGTCAAGGCCTATCTTCTGAATCGCATCTTTAAATTCACTGCGGTCTTCAGCTTTCTGAATCGCCTTCTCATCTGCACCAATCAACTCAACATTGTACCGTTGCAGAACGCCGCTCTCCGCTAGTTCCATCGCTGTATTCAAGCCTGTTTGACCACCCATTGTTGGTAACAGAGCATCTGGCCGTTCTCGTGCGATAATTTTCTCAACAATTTCCGGAGTGATTGGTTCGATATAGGTACGGTCAGCCATTCCCGGGTCGGTCATAATCGTTGCTGGGTTTGAATTTACTAAAACGACTTCGTACCCTTCCTCTTTAAGAGCTTTACAGGCTTGAGTACCGGAGTAATCAAACTCACAAGCCTGGCCGATAATGATCGGGCCACTTCCTACAATCAGAATTTTGTGTATGTCGGTTCTCTTAGGCATATGACCTTTCTGAAACTATATATGTTTAACGGCATTTTCCGGATTATCATCCGTACTTGTGCCATCTGTTTTTCGTTAAAACAGAAATCAGGAACGGCTCAGAGTGCTTGAAAATTGATTTTCTTTACT
>JBNKZD010000166.1:0-22859 GCA_050301235.1 Chitinispirillaceae bacterium
GTTCAGGGTTCAGGGTTCAGGGTTCAGGGTTCAGGGTTCAGGGTTCAGGGTTCAGGGTTCAGGGTTCAGGGTTCAGGGTTCAGGGTTCAGGGTTCAGGGTTCAGGGTTCAGGGGTTCAGGGTTCAGGGGTTCAGGGGTTCAGAGGTTCAGAGGTTCAGAGGTTCAGAGGTTCAGAGGTTCAGGAGGTTCAGGAGGTTCAGGAGGGTTCTGAGTTTTAGAACTTTTGAACTTTGAACCCTTCAGATAGCAATTTCCGGTTCCGGGATAGAAAATGCGAAAGTTGTGCCGGTATTTTTGTTCGTATAAATTTTTAATGATCCGGAAAGTTCTGTAGTTATTACCTGATGCACAGAATAGAGCCCGACTCCGCGACCGGATATCATGGAGACCGTTTCGCAGGTTGAAAAACCGGGCAGGAAGATGAGATTGAGAATCGATTCACGGGTCAGATCTTTCAAAGACTCCTCTGATAACAATCCTTTTTTCAGAGCAGTTTCTTTGACTTTGTCAATATCGATTCCACGGCCATCATCACTGATCTCAATGATAAGCGAGCGGGCTTCTCTTTTAAATGAACAGACAACTCTTGCATTTTCATCCTTACCGATTTCCAACCGTTCCCATGATTCTTCGATGCCGTGATCGAAAGCGTTACGGATGGTATGAAGGAGTGGTTCGTTCAATTTTCTTGCAAGGACACAATCAACAAGACATTCTTCACCTTTAACAATAAATGTACAATTTTTGTTCAGCCGTTTAATCAATGATGGTACTGCTCTGAATGTTTTTGAGAACCCCTTCCGGGCAGGTTCGAGTCTGAGATGACGGTATTGCTCACTGATAAGATTCATCACATCCAGGCGGCATTGGGGATTCGTTTTTTCCGATAATAATCGTACAAAATATTCATATTCGCTTTGTAGTCTGTCAAGAGATAGTTTTAGAATAATTTGCGGTTGTTCTAGAAATTGTTCATCTCCCAAAATGGATTTTACATCACTTATAGTTCTATAGAGAATCTGTGATAATTTAAGAAGGCTGACATTAACATTGTTAAAATCATCATCATTGAACTGTATGGAGTTTCGTAATGTGTCAAGCATGGTTTCAAGTTCACCTGCAGCTTCAGCAAATTCTATCATTCCGAAGGAATCGCTGGAACCTTTCAGTAGATGGATGTATCGGAATGCTTCATTTACTAATTTAGATGAAAATTTTTCTTCAAACTGTCTGAGGATGTTGTCTGTGTGTTCGAGTATCTGGACCGATTCAAACAGATATTCTTTAAACAGTTCGGGATCTTCAGCAATAGCTTTGAGTTGTATATTTTCCTGTTCTGACAATTTTATTTTTTCTGTCAGAATTTTTTCCTGGGTACAATCCTTTACTTCGACGAGAATGTGATTACACCCCAGCTCCGGACGGCGCATCTGAAAAAATTCCAACCGCAGCCATTTCGTCTTATTACCTATAGTTAATTGTATTCCATCACAGGGGTTGAGCGCCTGCATTTCTGAATCCGGCAATGCACCAATTTTGAGCAGTGATAAGAAGTCACTGAAATCACTGTATTGTTTGCTTTGTGGCGGGATGTGCAGTACTGAAAAAATGTTCAGTCCGGCAAGGGGGGAAACACCCAGTATTGCCTCTGATGATTGTGAATGCACGGGATTGATTTTAAAATCTTCATTAATAGAAAACAGACCGACCTGAAGTGTGTCCATAATCAGACGCATCTCATAATTGTGACGATCAATTTCTCGTTTGTTGGTTGCGAGCGCTTCGAGCATGGAGTTGATCGAGTGTGAAAACAGAGTTAATTCATCATTACCTGAACAGGTGACTCGAAGGTTCTGGTCGCCACTTGAGGTGATTTTGTCGACTTCATAGTTGAGTCTGGAGATTTTTGATGTAACAGTTTTTTCCATTATGATTGTAAAGAGTATGCAATAGATAATTCCAATAATCAGAAACAGTGTATGAAGAAAGGTAATGGTTGCATTTGCCTGTTTTGAGATTACCCGTTGCATGGTAATTTTCATTACAAGTCGTGGTAAATTCAGTATATCATTGATAGCTGCATATCCGGCAAGGTAATCATTGCTGAGTATTTTTAATGGCATAGGCTGTACATTAGAAAATTGAAACAGTGCATCACGCATATCTTCTGGCAGATTATCAGATGTTGCCGGTTTGATTTCAAATTGAACATTTGAGATTCTGATCAGGTGGTTCATTTCAACCTGGTCTATAAAAATACCAAAAATCAAAGTACCGTGTGAACAACCGGAACCATCACTCTGAAGTATCGGACGTGAGACAAGCATACAGGGTATATTTTTGAAAACAATTAGACCGCTTGTAATATCATGGGAGGTGGTGTTCCGGGTGAGTTTATATGTCCGGATCAGTTCATGTGACAGTTCATCAACGAATCGATCTGTAAATGGAATAGTATTCTGATATACGCGTTTATAGACAATGGAATCCAAGGTGTCAATAAAGTACATGAGATTCAGTTGCAGGTCGGTTATAGTGTTATCATTGAGGTTGGTTTTTATGAAGTCACTATTCTGATCGTCGACAAAATTGTAAAGATCATCCCATTTTGCCCAATCAGAAGATTTTATCACAAGTGTTCGCTCTTTTTCTTCAATAGCAGCGATGACTCTTGAAATGTTTTTTCGTGCCAGATCATTTTCAATTATACTGAACCCTTTACGTACTACAAAAACAGAACCCACTGAGAGTGTAATAAACAACACGACGGATCCGATTGCTGTAAAGAGAATCGCTTTTCTTTGGAGTTTCATGACTGTCAGCTGGAAAACTTTCACATAAGATTAAAATCGTTTATCAGTATCATTGTATATGGATGGCGCGGGTAGTACAAGGGTGAAGTGGACTCAGGTCACCTGTTTTTTTCGAGTCGGTACCTTGCGTATTTAAGTTTCAGATCATGAAGCTGATAACTGTCCCCATCGGGACGGAGACCGGATTTGAAAAGAGTATCCATCATCTCAAGTTGCTCTGTAGTTTTTTTAAGCTCTTTGAGATTTGGTGTAAAAACCTCAGAGAGACTGTTTCTAACTGCTGCGTCGCTTTCAGCTTTATTAATCAGTCGTATACCGTATGGCCCGGTGAGCTCTTTGAATGATACTTCATGAGTCGTGTACCACTTTTTAATATTGATATCCCGAAGCATTTTTTCTATCAGAAACCATCCAATACGGGTAAAAATAACGACTGGAATAATCACCCAGAATGAATGAATAAAAAAAAGCCAGATAGCAATACCTAGTGCTGTTGAGAGGAAAAATCGATAAAACTGGAAGATAAACATAGCTAAAAAATCAGGAGTTTAACAAACCTTTTATTGATAATGCAATCAATTTTGCAGCCTGATCACTAATCTGAACACCGCAATAACGAAATGGCGAATTTTTACTTTTCTGAGATGGTCTTGCAGGAAGGTTGAGTACTGAACGGTATTTATCAATAGTTGAATTTTGTGTATTCTGAATACTGCGGGAAGAGACTGTTCGATTACTGTATTGATTGTATCTGCTATTCATAGTGACCTCAAAAATTATCCTCTGAATTCCCGATCAAGTATTTCAGATATAAACCTGTCCAGAGAAACCGGATAGTATTGAAATTTAGGACCATAAATCAATGCTGTTCGCGTATTTTCTTCTCTATAGAGATTATCCTGAACAATATTGAGATGTTCCTGTGCATTTGTTTCCGTATGTTTGATATTGAGATATTCACTGGATATTTTCACATTTTTTTTACCCGTATAAGCAAAGGAAAATAACCTTCCTTCAATATTTTTATCAAAAGTTCCGGATTCAAACACGTCACCGAACGTCTCCTGTAACATTGTCGGTGAAATAATGAATCGCGGTGATACTCTGATTTTACCATTTATTTCGATTGCATGAGAAGTGTTTTCATCATCTGGAGATACAAGGATATAGGAAATATCGTGATATCCTGAAATAATACCTGTTATCGGCTTTTTCAGGATTGAGGTGCTTTCATATACTGAGCGGATATCTTCGTTCTGAAAGTTATACATGTTTTCGATTGTACTTAAAAAGTGGTATCAGACAGTTTCTGGCTTCAGTCTCCTGAACAGCAACAAAATTACATTACGGTCGGGAGAATGGCAATACATCGATTTGAGAAAGAGTAAGCACATCCCCAGATAAATAGTTTTCAGGCATTGAGGTTGCATTACCTATCTGTAAGAAAAGGAACACCATTTTCAATTACCGGGAATGATGAATAAAACAATTAAAATGTTAATTGGTACTGTGGGTTTGATTGCAGCTGTCCTGTGGGTAGTACATGGTGTTCCGTTTAATGATGTTTTGGGATATTTAAAACGCATGAATGGATTATTGCTGTTTGTTGTTTTTTTTCTCACCACATGTAATTTACTTATAAGAGCAATGGTGTGGAGGCAGGTGATAGGAACTCTGAAGCCTGTGTCAATAATCGATGCGCTGTTGAATTATGTGTTTGGTGTTTTCAGTAACCTGTTTCTCCCACTTAAACTTGGTGATGTAGCTCAGGGGTACGTACTGGGGAAAAATCAGGAGATAAACACCATTTCTGCTGTTTCTGCGGTTTTAATTCAGCGGGTGTTTGAAATCAGCAGTCTGCTTCTTGTCATGTCACTTGTTGCACTTGGTTTTTCCGTTCCCTATCTGTATCAGCAGCGGGTAATCGCACTGATTTTGATTGTATTATTAATTGTTATATTATTGGTTACCGTGTACCGAATGAGAGTAAAACTTGTCATTTTTGTACAGAAATTTCTTTCCAGATATTCTCAGAGATTTGCAAAAACGGTTTCATTCATACTTGAGAATTTCATACGTGGGACGAGAGCCATTCAAAATAAAAACACCGTTTTCCGGATATTGTTATTGTCCATTATTTCATGGGGTATACAGATTTGCATGGTAAAATACACGGCTGATGCATTGTCGATTGACATCGATTTTCTTGCAGCAACCGTTGTACTCATGATTATAAATATCGGTTTGACCGTACCTCTTGCTCCTGGAAATATCGGCACATTTCAGGTTTTTGGAATTATTGCACTTTCATTTTACTCAGTTACAAAATCAAAAGCTCTGGCGTTTTCAATTGTTTACCAGATCATACAAGGAATACCGGTGATCATTGGGGGCGCTTTAAGCCTGATAGTTTACTTGAAAAAATAGCAGGTTTCATTATGAATATCGGTATCGTTTCATCCTATTTCTATCCCTGGTATGGAGGTATCACTGAACATGTTTATCATCAATACACTGAACTAATAAATCGGGGGCACACGGTTAAAATAATTACACCTTTTGATGGCGGTGACAAACTCAGAAATGAAGATGATTTGATAAAGATTGGAAAATTGTTGACATGTCTTGTCAATGGCTCTGTTGTCAAAATTCCGGTAGTTGCCGGAAAAAGAGCTTTAATAAGAAGAATATTGAATACAAATCAGTTCGATATCATTCATTTACATCAACCATTATTCTGTTCTCTGGGACTTGCATTTCTTTCCTGTATTGTTGCAGAGAGAAATGCAGGCAGACCTACACCAGCGGTTATCGGAACATTTCATGCTTATGGTGGCACATTTGAACGAGCGATAGTTGGAAGAATGCAGCCATTTTACAAAAAATTTTCCTATACCTTTGCACGCAAAATCGCCGTATCCTCATCTTCATCGGAGTTCATTCAGCGCGCATTACCCGGTTCATACCAGATAATTCCAAATGGTGTTGACATTCACCGGTTTTCTTCAGAAAAGAATACTGTTGCCAAGTTTAATGATGGAATTCCGAATATTCTTTTTGTTGGCAGACTTGAACCACGGAAAGGGATACCGGTACTTCTGAAAAGCCTTGATTTTATCCAGAATTATACAAAAAGTCAGTTTCGACTGATCGTTGTCGGCAGCAGTTGTTTTTTATCCTATTATCAGTCGTTAGTACCTGCACGTTTGAAAACAAGGGTTATATTTACAGGTGAAGTCAGCTTTGAAGAACTGCCACAATATTACAAAACATCGCATATTTTCTGTTCGCCGGCGCTTTACGGAGAAAGTTTCGGGATCGTACTCATTGAAGCGATGGCGGCTGGCTTGCCGGTAGTAGCATCACGCAATGATGGATACTGTAAAGTGATTCAGGATGGCATTACCGGATTGCTGGTTACACCACAAAAACCAAAGGCTCTGGCAGCTGCAATTGCCCGACTTCTTGACTCTGAAAAATTACGGAAAAAACTTGCTGTGCGCGGTAAGGTTGAAGCAAGTCAGTACAGCTGGTCGAAAATAATGGATAAGGTAGAGGCGGTGTATCGTGCTGTGGCATGAGAGGGGGGGACGGTGGGCAGTAAAGGTTTGATCGTCTGGAGATGTAAACATTTATCAAATGATTGGAACAATAATTGATACACAAACTTAAAAGATTACTGTCCGGATACCTGGAACTTACCCTGTTGTATTTTCTTGATTTGATCGCGCCGTTACCTTTAGCGTTTCGATACAGGATTACCGATTTTTTTTCGATCATTGCGTACATTATGTTTTCTGGAAAACGGAGCACTGTCAGAAGAAATATTTCTATCATAAGAAATTCCAGAACGCCGGAAAAGGATGTGAGGGAGGTTTTCAGAAATTATGGACGATACTGGGCTGAGCTTCCGGCTGTTGAACAGGTGTGGAAAACCGGATCTAAACTTATCTGTGGACCCGAATTTCCACCATCAGAACCCTGTTTTCTAGGGGTAACGTTTCATATTGGCAATTTCGAACTGTTTGGTCCGGCGTTATTCGAATGTACCGGCACAGAGTTAAATGTGGTTGCAGAACGATTATATCCACAGCTGCTTTTTAAACGGTTTTCTAAAATAAGAAAGAGACATCATATTCACACTATTGCTCATGATGATACCAGAGGAATTATTGATGTACTTAAAAACGGAAAACCACTGGGTGTTGTCTGTGACCGGAGTGTCAACAAGAAAGGTGATGAGATTTTACTGTTTGGTAAAAGATGGAAAATGCCTCTTTCGATTCTGCGCTATGCACTAACAATGAAGATACCGGTTTACTATTCGTACTGTATCTCCGACAGTGGAATTCTTCAGTTGTATTGTAAAAGATCCGAGAATACAGAAACCTTCGTAGAAATAACAAAGGAGATAAAAGAGACGTTAGAAACCATACTTTGCCAGTATCCGCATCAGTGGCATAATGTGTCAACCGGGCTGGATTATGACAAAAAAGAATGTACTTCTACGCTTAAAAATGTATGTCAAGGCAGTCGATCAGGGATTTGATATAGATAACAATCATGCCAATATTTTCTTCGTGAATGCCACTGGTTTCATCTCTATAATCTTCCATAAGCCTGTCGATGATATATCTTAAAAGTGAGTGTTGGTGATACTTTGACATGATTATATCGACAGTATCAACGAAATCAGTTTCTGGTTCGCCGGCAAGGTATTCAAGCATTACAATATTCTTTTTTTCACATTCAAATAACTCCTCCGAAAGAATTTCCTTTTGAATTGTAATGTAATGCCTGGCTATGTTCCAGACCATAATACCCAGAAAAAGGAGCATTTCACGTTCTTTCTGATTCAGGAGCTCTTCCCCGGTGGCCATCAGATAGGTGAGTACATATGGTTGTTTGCGACCAAGATCAGTTATAAAATCCGGAACATCATCCAGATTTAGTGTTTCGATGTCTTTCCACTTCTGGTCGATAATTTCTGTTGAGAGTGTTTTCAATAATAATCCTCTTTTCCGAAAAAATACAAATTCCTCATTCCTTTTGCAACCGGAAAAAAGATTACAATATGAACTCTCTTAAAACGGAAATAACAAATCGACATGGTGCGATTTAAATGAAAGGAATCTATTTGAAGCTGAATCTTTTTACAGGGTGGCTCGTTGTCCCTCTGGCAGGTGTACTTTTTGCAGGAGATGAATTGTTGAATAAGTTAAGAGTAGAGTTAATAGAGGGATTTCCCTGTGAGCTTACAGCGAAGAACAGTATACCTGATGGATGGCAGTCAAGCAGGAAAGATTGTTCGATGTTTACAATAGAAAAAGATGAATCCGGTTGTTATCTGCGGTTAACTGTTAATAATCAGTGCACAAGTATAGGGAAGCAGGTTTCATATTCAACTGATACATTACCTTACCTTTCCTGGAGATGGCGGGTACATAATTTACCAGTTGGCGGATGTGAGAATAAAAAGGAGACAAATGACAGCGGTGCGGGTGTATATGTCATTTTTAAAGGAAGATTCAGATTAAACAAAATAATCAAATATATCTGGAGCACAACATTGCCTTCAGGAACAGTTCTGGCAAGTCCATTCAATCAAAATACAAAAATGATTGTGTTGCAGTCTGGTAGTGAAAAAATCGGTCAGTGGATTACTGAAACGGTTAATGTACGGGAGGATTACAAGAAGGTGTTTAATGCTGTACCTCCAATTGTTATAGGAATAGCGATTTTAAGTGATGCTGATAACACAGAATCTAGTGCAGTTGCTGATTATGATGATTTTAAGGCGATAGGGGATTACTATCACAAAACCGAAGCGATCAAACCTTAGAATCTGTCACAAAAATAAACAGTAATTACACCTGTTAATCGACAGATGGGTGCCTTTTCAGTTTCTGCCTTGAGATATGCTGATCATTTTCTGAACACAATTGTTTTTGTAGAAAACATATGTTCCAACTGCATGATGTGCATTAATGGAGGTACCATTCGATATTCGACCTCCCCTGAGATCAAAAAGGTAACCCTGCTTTTCAAATGGGCGAAGTGTAACCAGGTCTGGAAGTTCCTTTTTGATATAGAATATGATTGTTTTTGGATTGAGTGAATTCTGGATTATAGTGGTGAGAAGGTTACCACCAAGTGGAGCATCACCACTGATAGTATTGATACACATCCCTCCGAGTTTATTCTTGATAATATATGCGCATTTTGCTGCAACAGATCGTTCATTTTCATACGTGTGGAATAGCTTGTTAAGCGAATCGTAAAGCCATGGAGCCTGAGCAATGGAATCATAATGGTAATAGGTCGGTCTTGAATCCTGCATTGCTTTAAGGACATAGAAATCATCAATTCCAAAAGGTTTGGAACCTCGTGAGGAATCTCTGAAAAAACCTTTCTGGTACAGCCCGTACATGTTGTCACCTTGTTGCACCCCTTCCCAGCTTCTTCCATAAAATGCAGTTCCCATGGTAAGCTTTTCTGATGGAAATTTGCATGTCAATGTCAGCCAGCGCACAACTGAATCAGCATTATACGTTGTCACCTGGTTAACCGGATATATACTGGATTTATCCTGATTATTGGCAAAAAGAGCAGCATGATGTGCTGTTAATGAATCGGTAGCTGTATGGTAATCATAACTGTCGATATTAATCCAGTCAACAAGTGATAGTGTGCGGTTGAAGTCTGTTTTACCTGTGGTTCCATTTAATAGGTCTATCTTTCCCGGAACTGATATTGTAAGCAGAATTGGATTTTTCGTCTTTAAAGAAACAGAATCAGCCACTCGCCGCAATGATTTAAGAAGTTTTATAAATAATTCACTTTCAAGAGTATCTTTCGGGTAATTCCATGAAATATTTACACCATCAATCTGGACGGTTTTTAAAAGGTTAATGCAATTCAAAGCGAATTTATTGATATTTGTGGTATCTGCTGTTACCCTGGGGAAAACCGTTGAATTAGCTGGTCCACCTACTGAGATCAGGAGTTTCACGCCATAGTTAAGTTTAAGGTTGTTGCAATAAAGAAGTGCATTCCAGAGCGTATCTGGGTAAGTCACTGTCATATCGGACTCTTTTATCGAAGCGTAAGAGTACATGAGGTGAGTGATTTTTGACCAGGGTATACTGTTCGGTCCATATCCGGTGTCTGGCTGTTCCGCAGGATTATAGGTCGCGATAATTTTGTATGGACGGGTTTGAATACCTGCGGCAAAAGTGTTCTGATGAAATATGAATGCTCCAGGAACAAGCATTATCCAGAAAAAACGGTTAAATCTCATACTCAGTTCTACCCGGATTAAGTAATTGTGTTTTCTAACCTGCAGATGTGATCTCTCTGATTACATTATATATACTCAAAATAATTAGTTGTTACACCCTGCTAAAAGTTCAAAATGAGATTTACCCTGGTTTTTCTCTGAAAAATACCAAAACTGTACTGTACCTATGAAGCTGGAACAAAATTGTATACCCCTCGTGCAATTTTGATGCTAAAATTAGCAAAAAAAATAACATTTATGGACTGGCATTGCCTTTGCATAATCAGGGGTCATGTTGTAACTGTCGACAGCAGGTATAAACAAAATGTTCAATAAATCTCATGTGAAAGGGCGAAGTATGAATCTCAAAGTTAAAGCAGCACTACTGACTGCTGCAAGCACAATGTTACTGTCATCTGTTGTAAATGCTGCACCGGAAGTATCATTCAGCGGGTATCTGGATGCTGATGGTTGGGCGGATTTTACCGGGAAGTATTATACAAATACAGAACTTGATCTGGGATTGACAGTGAAGTTTTCAGATGCTGTGAGTGCGCATGTTTATGCAACAGCGAATGGCGTTTACTCAGCTTCTGCAGTTGGTAATGTGCCAGCAGGATATGGAAAAGCTGCTGAAAGATGGCTTACCATGAATTTTGACGGGTTTGACATTACTTACGAAAGTCCGTTAGGTACATTTGCAGTAGGTGATATTGTCTACCAGTATGGCAAATTCAACTATTACTTCTATAAAAGATTCAGTATGATTACAAAAGAGAGCTTTTCGAGAGGTATTAAATACAGTGTGGGAACTGATAAATTTACTCAGGATCTCCAGATCGGCATTGCAGATATTGATGATTTCACAACCGATGTAAATGGTGCATCTACGATAAATATCTCTGAGTCACAAAATGTCGGGGTTTTTTATGGAATTCGAGGAAGTTCTCAGCTCAATTTCAAGGAAGGACAGAGTTTCTTTGCCGGACTCGAATATAAAGGAAGTTTTGGTGACGTGCTGTCTCTTAAACTGGATGTCGGATACAACAGTCTTGCCGGAAAGGAGAGGACAAATCTGACGACAATTCTTGTTGAACCTTCACTCGCATTTGGAAATTTTACCGTCGCAGCAACCGCATTTTTCGGACTTGATGATGTTGATTCTGTAAATGTGTCATCAAGTGTATTTTCTGTAAATGATAACATCACTTTTAATGATGAAATGTTCTTCTATGTTGAGCCAGGCTACACATTCAACGATAACTTCGGTATCGGTTTACCACTTGAGTATCACGATCCGAACATTGATGTTGAAAAAGATGGCGCATTCTGGGTTGTTCCGACATTCTATATCTATCCAATAGAGAATGTACAGTGGTGGCTATGGGGTCAGTTAGTTGTTCCAACTGCTGACAAAGCTGACAATGCATACGGTTTTGGTTCAGAAATCATTGTAACGTTTTAATATATTTCACGAAAGAGGCATCTCATGAATTTAAAAAGACTATCTCGAATCGCACTCTTTACCGCAGTGGCAGCTATTCCGATTATGGCCCAGGATGTGACAGAAAGTGGTGCACATCTAAAAGTGTCACTTGATACTGTATGGACTCTTATCGCTGCATTCCTTGTGTTCTTCATGCAGGCTGGTTTTGCCATGGTGGAGTCTGGTTTTACAAGAGCCAAAAACGCCGGCAATATCATGATGAAAAACCTGATGGACTTTTCATTTGGTTCAATCGCGTTCTGGGTGATAGGATTCGGGTTGATGTTTGGTACCAGTATGGGTGGATTTATTGGTACTGACAGTTTTTTCCTGGCAGATGGTGTACCGGAAAGCAATGACTGGCCATTCGCATTCTTCCTGTTCCAGACGGTATTTGCCGCTACTGCAGCAACGATTGTTTCCGGAGCGATGGCAGAACGTACCAAATTTGTTTCGTACCTTGTTTACAGTGTTGTAATTTCAGCGATCATCTATCCGATTTTCGGTCACTGGGCATGGGGAAGCCTTTTTGGCAAAGGTAAAGGTTGGCTTGAAGCGCTTGGTTTTATCGACTTTGCAGGATCAACAGTCGTTCACTCTATAGGTGGATGGGCTGCTCTGGCTGGTGCCTTGGTGCTCGGTCCACGTATTGGCAAATACACACAGGATGGAAGGGCAAAAGCAATTCCTGGTCATAATCTTCCCATAGCCGCACTTGGTGTGTTTATTCTTTGGTTTGGATGGTTTGGTTTCAATCCCGGATCAACAACTGCCGGTACCAACCTCTCGATCGGAAGAATTGCTGTAACTACGAATATGGCTGCAGCGGCAGGTGCAGTAACTGCAATGTTTTTCTCCTGGCTCATTCTGAAAAAACCAGATCCATCAATGGCACTTAATGGCGTGCTTGCCGGTCTTGTCGCGATTACGGCCCCTTGTGCAGTTGTTTCTCCTATGAGTGCAGTAATAATCGGTGGAATCGCCGGTATACTGGTAGTTGCATCGGTTCTGTTTATCGATAAAACACTCAAAATCGATGACCCTGTTGGTGCGGTCAGTGTACATGGTGTTTGTGGTGCATTCGGGACAATAAGTGCCGGACTCTTTGCTGAAGCAAGCTATTCCGGAGGAACAAACGGTCTTTTGTTTGGTGGTGGTTTTGGTCAGCTTGGTGTACAGCTGCTTGGAGCAGGAACTGCATTTGTATGGTCATTCGGGCTCTGTCTGATTTTATTCGCTATTATTAAAGCAACTATCGGTCTTCGTGTAAAACCGGAAGAAGAGATTCAGGGACTTGATATCGGCGAACATGGGCTTGAAGCGTACAACGGTTTCCAGATATTCACTACAGAAAATTAATCCGGAGGATATGAATTATGAAAATGATTATAGCAGTTATACAGCCAACAAAATTGCCTGATGTCAAAAAAGCACTTTTTGAAGCTGATGTGAAAAAGATGACTGTGACAAACGTTATTGGCAGTGGACAGCAGGCAGGATATACTGAACATTATAGGGGTGCAATCATTGAAGTCAATCTGCTCAAAAAGGTCAGGATTGAGATCGCGGTCAATGATAACTTTGTAAAACCAACAATTGATGCGATTATCAAAGGTGCACGCAGTGGAAAGATCGGTGATGGAAAGATATTCGTAATTGATCTGCCACAGTGTATCCGAATCCGCACCGGTGAAGAAGGACCTGAAGCAATTGGTTGATTGAAAGAACAGATCCACGGTTAGTATTGAGCTTCATCGCAATGCCGGTCATACTGAGTTGACCGGCATTTTTTTTAATAGTCGTTCAGAGGTTCAGGGTTCAGGAGTTGAGGAGGTTCTAATAGCTCTAATTACTTTTTAACTCCGAACCCCGAACCCCGAACGCTTTGACATTTAATTAGCCAGTTTTCATTCGGGAAATCATATCTCTGAGCCGGGCGGCTTTTTCAAATTCCAGGTTTTTAGCAGCAGTCATCATCTCTTTTTCCAGTTCTGCAACTGATACACTTGTATCGGTTTTCCTGGATGAACTGGTTTTTTGTTTCCCTTTTCGTCGTTTACCATATTCTGCAGATGGTTCAGCAGCCATAAGTAATTCTTCTGATTCCGGCTGATCGTATCGTGAAATGGAATCATCAATTTTTCTCTGAACAGAACGTGGTTGCGTACCATGTTCTTCGTTGTATTGTAACTGTTTGTTTCTTCTTCGGGTACTTTCGTCAATGGCTTTCTGGATGGAATCAGTAATAGTATCAGCATACAGGATAATTCTTCCATTGATATTACGGGCTGCACGGCCGGCAGTCTGGACCAGAGATCGTGTCGAACGCAGGAACCCTTCTTTGTCAGCATCGAGAATGGCAACAAATGCAACCTCTGGCAGATCAAGGCCTTCACGCAGCAGATTGATCCCTATGAGAATATCGAAATCTCCTTTTCTGAGATCTCTGAGTATATCGGTCCGCTCGAGTGTATCTATCTCAGAATGGAGGTATCTGACGCGAAAATCGAGGGATTCGAGGTATTCAGTAAGGTCTTCAGACATTTTTTTTGTGAGTGTGGTAACCAGTGCACGTTCATGATTTTCAACTGTAATGCGGAGTTCTTCAATGAGGTCATCAACCTGGTTAGCAGCTGGTCGGATCACCAGTGGCGGGTCAACAAGATAGGTTGGACGAATCACCTGTTCAACAACGACCCCCTCGCTTCTTTTGAGCTCATAATCGCCTGGTGTTGCTGATACATAGATGACACTGTCTACCAGTGATTCAAATTCGTGAAAACGCAATGGACGATTGTCCAGAGCGCAGGGGAGACGAAAACCATGATCTACCAGCGTTTGTTTACGGGCTTTATCACCATTGTACATACCCTGAATTTGTGGAATAGATACGTGTGATTCATCAATGATGGTGAGATAGGGCTGTTTAAAGAAGTCGATCATGCTGTAGGGGCGGCTTCCTGCGGGACGACCATCAAGAATTCGTGAGTAGTTTTCTATTCCATTGACATAGCCAACTTCTTTCAGCATCTCCATATCGTAATGGGTTCGCTGCTCCAGCCGTTGTGCTTCAACCAGCTTGTTTTGCGATCTGAACAGCTCGAGTTGGCTTTGTAATTCGTCGTTTATTTTTGCGATCGCCTGATCTATGGTCACACCGGTAGTCATGTAGTGTTTTGCAGGGAAAATGGTGATTTCATCAAGAGCTGTTACTACTTTTCCGGTAACCGGGGAGATGATTCTGATCGCTTCAATCTGATCCCCGAATGTTTCTATCCGCAGAGCTGATTCTTCATAAGCCGGCTGTACTTCGATAACATCCCCTTTAACTCTAAATGTAGCTCTTTGCAGCGAGATGTCATTACGGGTATACTGCATGTCGGTTAATTTAAGGAGAAGCGATCTGCGATCAATAGTTTCATTTTTATGAATTTTTAAACTGGAGGCGAGATAAGCATCCGGAGATCCTATTCCATAGATACAGGAAACACTGGCAACGATGATCACATCTTTTCGTGAAAGCAGTGAACTGGTCGCTTTCAATCTGAGCCGATCGATTTCATCGTTTATAAGCGATGATTTTGCTATAAATGTGTCTGTAGAGGGGATATATGCCTCAGGTTGATAATAATCGTAGAAGCTGACAAAGTATTCTACCGCATTTTCCGGGAAAAATTCTCTAAACTCCTGAAACAGCTGTCCGGCCAGGGTTTTATTGTGTGAAAGAACCAGTGTGGGCATCTGCAGCTGTTGAATCACATTTGCCATGGTGAATGTTTTTCCAGAGCCGGTGACTCCCAGCAGGACCTGGTTTTTAATCCCATCCCGGATGCCCGTTACAAGATCGTTTATTGCTTCCGGTTGGTCACCGGCGGGGGCATAATTGGCTTTTAGTGAAAAACGCATGATCCAGCTCGAATTGCTATTGGGTTTTTAAGATAAGAGCTCATTGCTGATATCCATTCATAAAATATACAGTGTGGTACATGATATAATGAAAAATGCAGTAAGAACATTAATGAAATATCCGTGTAGTATACGTTTTGCTGTCGTTGTCATTTTAACTGAAAGTGTTCGGAAGAAATAAGTATAAAAATTACTTTAAACATTTAAATGGTTAAATATCAATGAGTTATAACTGTTAATGTTCGGATATACGAAAAATATTATGCATTTTCAGTTTTTTTGGATTATATTAGCTGATAGAAAGAAGGGTTTCTGTGAAAAAACTGATTTCCATATTCGATTATGTTGACTACCGTTTCTTTTTAACGGATTATATAGATCAACAAAAGACCATATCTCGTGGTTTCTCTTTAAGGTCTTTTGCGCAGAAAGCTGGTGTTGCAGCAAGTCTTCTAAATGATATACTGTCGATGAGGCAGAATCTTACTACTCAGACTATGCATAAATATGCAAAAGTAATGGAACTGGGAGCAAAAGAGATTGCGTATTTTGAGGCGCTGCTGGGTTTCAATAATGCTTCGACCAATCAGGAAAAGAACCGTTTTTTTGGCGAGATGGTACATCTGCGCGGCAGGTCGGCGGTAAAATTTATTGACCATCAGCAATATGAATATTTTTCAGAATGGTATCATGCAGTAGTAAGAGAACTGGTCACTAATGGTGGGATGGGGTGTGATGCTGATAAAATATCACAATCTATAGATCCGGTTGTCAGTCCCGCGAAGGTAAAAAAATCAATTGCCTTGCTTCAGGAACTTGGGTTAATTTATGAAGCTGATGGTGTTTGGCGTGCATCAGACAAAGTACTTTCTTCAGAATATCAGATACAGTCGGTTGCACTTAAAAATTACCACATCGGAATGCTTGAACGTGCAACAGAATCACTCGACAAGCACACCAGTGATCAGCGCGAGTTTCAGGGATTGACGTTGAGTGTCAGCAATGCGACATTTGAGCAGATGAAAAAACGGATTCGGACATTTTCCGATGAACTTCTGGCTATGGCGGCATCCGAAAACAGTGAATCAGAGGAAGTATATCAGATAAATCTTCAAATGTTCCCTTTGACAAAAAAAGGGGGCAGAAAATGAACCGGATGACACTCACAAGAATATTGTTGACATCTGTTTTGGTGGGCATGGTGTGTGTTATCATACGATGCACCGAATCACCTGTTTCATCAGGTGGCGGTACTAGAGGTGGCAATCCTGTAGTGACAGGAATGGTCATTGGTCTCGATGGAAAAGCTGCGCAGAATGTCAAAGTAACACTTATCCCTTCAGAGTATAATCTTTTTACCGACAAACCTCTGGACTCTTTGAGAACCGTGAACACAGATTCATCAGGGGTATTCTCAATCCAGGCACCTGATTCCGGCACCTATTCCGTTGAAGTCGTAAGTGACAATGGTCAGGGGAGTCTGATCAAATTTAATATCGCGACATATCATGACAGTGTATGTTCATTATCAACCGATACTCTCCATCAGCCAGGATCTCTTACCATTGTTCTGGGTGATGAAAAAAGGGTTGAATATGGTTATCTGTACGTACCAGGTACAAGTATCGGTATTCTTGTTGATAGTACAGCAGATACGATGACAATTGGTTCGGTACCAGCGGCAGTTCTGCCGTTTCTCTATCTGTCTGATAAAAAAAGTGAGTTAAGAGTGATCGGCTCTGATATTCCGGTAAGGTCAAATGAAACCACGTTGATCAGTACAGTAGTGCCGAAACGGTCTCTTCAGGTGTCACTTAACACAACGGCAACAGGTGCTGCAGTTAATAAAAATGTTGTTGATTTTCCTGTATTGATTCGGCTTAACAGTAATAATTTCAACTTTGAAAATACGCTGCCAGATGGTTCTGATCTATTGTTTAAATCGGCTACTGGTAAAATCCTGTCGCATGAAATTGAGCGTTGGAACCTTTCTGAAAAACAGGCAGAAATTTGGGTTAAAGTTGATACGGTTTTTGGAAATGATTCACTGCAAAGTATCGAATTATCCTGGGGAGATACCGGGCAGACAACAACCGAAAACAGTAATCCGGTTTTTGACACTGCATCTGGATATCAGGGTGTCTGGCATCTGGGTGACAACAGCAGTGCACAGTTCAAAGATGTAACGGTAAATGGCTATAACGGAATGTCCAACAGTAATGAATCACCTGCTGTCAAAGCCGGGATGATTGGTAGCGGGTGTTTTTTCAATGGCACAACTCAATACATTACCATGTCAAATACATCAAACAGTAAACTGAATTTTCAGGAAAACGGGTATTATACTGTCAGTGCATGGGTACTTCTGGATACACTTGATGGGAAATCACACTGTATCGTATCCAAAGGGTTTGAACAATATTACCTGAGATCTACCTACATTTCAACAACATTACCATATACAACGCCATTGTGGGAGTTTGTGGAATTCAGTGATGTTGATAAATGGAAAACTTCCACTACACAGCTTTCCGTGAGACAATGGACATTGCTTGTCGGAGTGCACCAGGGAACACGACAGCTGTTGTATTGTAATGGAGCACTGGTTGACAGTATAACGGATAAATGGCAGAATGCTGTCACAAGAAATACAAAAAATGATCTCATTATCGGGAGGTTTACAGAGAGTGTCGTACTTCCTATAGTCGAGGGATACTGCTATTTCAAAGGTGGTATCGATGAAGTGCGTATCTGTAATATTGCACTAAGCCCTGAATGGGTAAAGTTGTGTTACATGAACCAGGGAGTTGATGATAAACTGGTCAGATTCAGTAAATGAAACGTTGATGTCTTACGGCCGAGACTGACATACGTATATCTCATAAAATAAAGAGTAATGGTTGTCTTGTAAAGGAGGCATTTATGCATCATTTCCTATCGTATTGTCTGAAAGTGTTTACAATTGCAGTTGTGGTGACAGGTGTCACTTCTGCGCAGGTACCAAAGTTGAAAGGAACGGACCTTGTTGTTAATGGAGAATCATTTTTTGCTGCATCAAATATTCGTGATGAACTGACTCGGCTTGCACGTGCAGATGGAGTGCTTGGTGCTAATGATAAATTTGGGCAGGTTGCAGTGTCTGGTGCCAGTATTTCTCAAATTCTTAATCAATTCAAAAATTGCAACCCCAAACCTAAATATTTAATATCCGATGGTGCCGGAATCGATCTTATGGATATGGGTAATGTATGTGGTAATAATCGTACTGCAGACTGCAGTTTGATTAAAAGTTGCAAAAACACACTTTTACAATATCTTGATGAAATGAAGAAAAGTGGGACAAAAAAGCTCCTGTGGATGGTTTACCCTGATCCACAAGGTTCAAACTGGGGTAATTTGAAGGCAAACCAGGATATTTGGGCACAGGTTGTACCACCGATTATTAATGCGCTCGAAGATCCACTAAAAGGTTATCTTATTGACCTTCGTCCGGTATGGCAGGGGAAGTACAGCCAATATACTTCAGATGGAATTCATTGTACCAACGCTGGTGGAACTGCTACTGCAGAAGCTTTATGGAAAGCAATGAAGGCAGACAATTGGGCTTTTTTTGATACCGGTAAAGTTGCTGTTACAGAAAAAATTGTTCATTCTAACCACTTTAATACAATAAGCATGGTGAAAGCAAATGGTACTTTTGCCGTTACATTATCACTTGATAGACCATCAGATGTTTCTGTAAAACTGACTACCGTTTCGGGAAGAACCGTTTTTACAGCACAAAAAAGTTCCACAGTTGCAGGTGAACAAACAATGGAATTTGGAGCAGGACATTTATCACGTGGTGTATACTGCTGTGTAATTGGAGCAGGAAAGAATATTAGTAAATCAACGATTATCGTTCCTTAAAATTGAGATCAAATTATGTTTTTGTTAAGTAGTTAAAATGAAAATGTAAAAATAGTTTTTCCCCTCGCAGAAACCGGAGGTTGGTGACTGGAAACATGTGAAGATCATTTCTCCCCGTTTCCATCACTTTCTTCCGGTGATTTTAATATGTATATTAACAACGAAGATCAATTATGAAACGATGTACAATTTATAAGATTATTACATTACTGTCGTGTGTCGGTGCTACCCATTCAATGACTGTTTCCGGCAGAGTCAATGATCAGTATGGGAACATACTCAGCGGAGCACAGGTAAAATTAGGTATTGCAGATGTGACAACCATTTCCGGAAACGATGGAACATTCAATTTGAACAGTAGTACTGCAAATCATCAGAAAAATCAACAGATTTCGCGCGAAATGGATATGCCCGTTTTTCTGAATGGAAAATTATCATATACATCTCAGGTTGAGGCAAAGATAGTTGTACGAGAGTATGATACCAGGGGAAGGCTGTTGGCAGTTTATAATCATAATTCCAATAAAGGAAGGAACACTTTAACATTTCCCAGATCTGCAAAAGGTGTGCACGTTTATAGTGTTGATCTAAATGGAAACCGCTACACATTCAGAAGTGCGGGCAGTGTTCAATTGATCAACAGGGCATCTCAGTTTGAAAATACCAAAAGTAAATCTGTCGATGTTCCTGAAAATTTAAATGAGGATTATCTTCTTATAACGAAAAAAGGATATCTCCTGCACCGGCAGAAAGTAACCGGTACAGATATCGCGGACTTGCAAATAAAGTTGGTTCCACTGCAAACCGGGACAATGAAAGATACTGAGGGAAACGAATACAGAACCATTAAAATCGGCAATCAGGAATGGACATCTGAAAATATACGGTCAACAAAGTTAAATGATGGGTTATCGATTAACCTGGTGCAGGATAGCAGTGACTGGATACATCTCACCTCACCGGGATACTGTTTTTACAATAACAGCAGTAGCAGTGATGATCAAAAAAAGTGGGGTGCAATCTATAACTGGTATACGGTCGCCACAGGGAAACTTGCGCCTTCAGGATGGCATGTGCCGTCTGATGCGGATTGGGATACACTTCAGAATTATATGATTACCCAAGGATATAACTATACCGGTGAAATAAATGATCAAAATCTTATTGCAATAGCACTGGCATCACAAACAGGCTGGGAGTTGTTTACTGTTGTTGGAGCACCAGGGAGAGATGCAAAATCAAATAACGGTTCCGGCTTTACAGCTATTCCTGCCGGGCATCGTAATGCTGAAGGTGTGTTTGATGGCATGGGACGCAATTGTCACTGGTGGTGTACTTCAGAAGCTGATCCGGAGAACGCGTGGGATCATGAGGTTTACTATTATTTCTGGTATCTGGGAAGATTGCCGATGAGTAAAAATTTCGGATCATCGGTTCGTCTGGTTCGTGACAAATGAACAAGAAAGAGATAAAAGAATGCCACATATGATACAACAATGACTGATGATTAGTGATTGTGACTTGTTACCAGTAAAAAACAGACATTTAGAACTGTCAATTTGTTTATTCGGTAACCTCTTCTTTTTTCCTGTCCCATTGTCTCCCTGTCACAAAGTCCCCCAGTCCTCTTTTTTCTCACGACACGCTTACCAAACCGGGTACTGTGAAAATCCCAGAAAAAAATACTACAAGCCGATATGAAAATTATGTACCATCACCAATCCTAAATGAAAAACATTTTCATCGATTAACATTGTACTAATACGCGATGTCAATTTTAATCCAACAAATACAAACTATCTTCCATCGCCAGTTTCTTCCCGACAATTGTTAACGAAGACTTCGATCCTGTGCTCCATGCTACCTCAACGTCCCAATCGCTGCTATCCTGTATGAGTTCAACCGGTAATCGGAAAAAGTTCTCTGCTTCGTTAGCCCATTGCAGAATCTGCCAGTTCTCCATATCAGTTTTTTTAACACGCATTTCAGATACTGAGCCAGGACCATTGCGGGCCTGAACCAGTGACCACCACTCATTACTACCAGTCTTAACATACAGTGAAGGTGCACCATCTGAAATGCTGTCCTTTTCCTCGCAGGTGACCCATTCCCACTCACCGGAATAACGACCCGCCTGTGAATTCATTATGATTGCTGCTGGAGCTCCACCAAGATCAATTCCGCAATTGTCATCGGGACATTTGTCTACAATACGTATAACTGTGATACGTTCTTCACCGTTTGTCGCACGAACGCGGACCCTGGCGCAGCGACCACAGATCTGCCCATCCTGCCACTGCCCCTTCTTATCTCCCGGGATCTGGTTGACATTAATTGCAGCATAGTAACGAATTTTTGTCGAACCATAATTGCATGCGCCACCTTGTGAAAATTCAGGATTACCAATAGAGCCATACGTTGTCACGTCTCCAATCCCACCTTTATCAGTGTAAACAGGAATTCCCGGGGTAACGTACCCCACACCAGATGGCATCAGTTTAATTTTGATATTGTCTTCAACGGGTGCTTTGACTGCATAGCGGACTGTTTGTGTGCCAGGAGAAGAGACTACCAGAATATCACGAAAATCTGAGGATATATTGGAAGAAAGAGTAATAGTTGGTCTGGAATGACTATCTGGTTTTGTTGTGGAATTGATCTCATTTCCTGCTATTGCACATGTACTGGTTATTATTTCGTTATTTTGTGAGAGTGTCAGGATGAAAATACCTGATGCAACCTGCAGCAAAGGAAGTTCTGTGCTTATTTTGCCGGTTTTTTCCGGATGCACTAACTTTTTTACAAGTATCTGTCCATTAACTGAATATAGAGTTATGGCAGCAACCTGTTGAGGCTTCATGTATGCAGTTACAACATTTTTTTTCAGTGTCAATTGATGCGACATTTTTACACTGTTGAGTTTTGGATAACTAGTTGAGCTGCCCGTAAGTTCAAATGTACCATTTTTATCTGTAAAAGTACGGATCACAGTTCGGGAATAAAGATATACCTCAGCGTTTTCAATGGCTTTATTTGTCTCATTAACTACTGTTCCTGATAAGTGCAGTGTTTGTGCATTCGGATACAATTGAAATAAAAAAAGTAATCCAATGCTTAACAATAAGGTATTAATTGATGAAACGAACTTCATAGTATCCTCACTGAAACTGGGGCGTACTTTGCCAGATTTGTGATTTTGAACCAGTCGATTGCGATGAGGAGCCGCCCGAAACCGAAACATCAGATTTCTGTTTGGTCTTAATTGCTCTCAACAATTGTCTTTCACTAAATTTGACTGGTCCAGCTGCAAACTCTGCAACATTATAGCATTTTGTAAAAGAATCGTAAAACGTCGGGTCGTTCTGGGGAAGAATAAATGGTTTATGTGCGTTACCTGTAGAATCGATGTAGCTGATATAGAGATGAGTAAAGATACCGCTTCCCCGTTTCGACGAGAAAAGGATCC
>JBNKZD010000167.1:0-2401 GCA_050301235.1 Chitinispirillaceae bacterium
AACTATTCAGGTACGTAAAATGGCGATTCCGCTCATCCTGAGCCTGTCGAAGGATAGGAGGAGTGCGAAAAATGCTCATGTTTCGACAAGCTCAACACGAGCGGCCCTGTAAACATTGATCCAAAGTACCTGAATAGTTACGCTGAAAAAATATATCAATTATTAATCAGTAAACTGCTCTCTGATAATTCTCCAGTTTGAATTATCCTTTTTCCAGATCATTGCCGCACTGTTTTCGGTCATTTCTGTTTTTGATTTTTTCTGAAAATCTACAGTTATTTCAATAAAATCATTGCCGGCTTTCTTTTCTTTTACATCTGTGACACTGTATTGAATATTTTCTCGGTGACTATTAACCATGGCCGCTGCTACCCGCTGCCTGTAATCATCAATTGAACCGCCTGAAAATTTGAAATCAGGATGGTAAAAACTGAAAAAACGTGATGTGTCCAGTTGTTCTTTTGCGGCAAACCATAAACTGATACTGTCTTTGAGGCCGATACTGTCAATTCGTCCTGACCTGACAGTTTTTGGGACTGATGAATATTTCCGGTCGAAATTTGCAATATCATTATACAAAACAGAAGAATCCTGCTGTTCACCTGTTAAACGTGATCCCAGGTATTCTATTGTCTGTTCGGATAATAGCAGCTTATCTCCGATAAATATTTTCAACAGTAATAAACCAACTGTTATCACCAGAAGAATCCAAAGCAAAGGTCTCGAAAGAATATAGTGAACAGCTATTCCTGTTCTTGCGATAAACTTGGGAATTCCAAGCCAGAACAAACGCAACTGATTCTTCAGATTTTTTTCAATGTTAAGTCCAAACTGTCTGATTGAAAACTTTCTTGGTGTATCTTCATCGTAAGAATATTTGTAAGAATAGTATCCGTAATAGCCATAGTAATACGGATAATACCCTTTGGAATGAACAACACCATTAAGAATACCACCAAAGATTCTACATCCGATGCGTTTAAGTTGATTTTTTGCCTGGCGAGCAGCCTTAATTGGAGTCCATAAAGTTCGTACCACGACAAGACATCCATCCATTTTAGGTGCCATCGTGATTGTGTCACTTACCGGGAGTAATGCCGGAGAATCAAAAATGACAAAGTCTCCTCTCTCCCGTAATTCCTGAATAAGTGTATCAAAACGCCAGGTTCCCAGAAGTTCAGCCGGGTTGGATGGGCGTTCCCCTGATGTTATTATATAGAGATTTTCGAACTTGGTTGGCTTTATGATCTCATCAACAGTGGCACTGCCAAGCAGGTAATCGGAAAGGCCTGTTTTCTTTGGAATATTGAAAAGTGTATGCATCTGTGAACGCCTCAGATCTGCATCGATAAGGATCACCTTTTTTCCATCCATGGCAAAGGTAATAGAGAGATTCGCTGACAACGTCGTTTTTCCTTCACCCTTGACAGCACTGCAGATGATAAATGTTTTCAGATGGTGATTGGTTGCGATGTGTTTAAGATTTGCCCGCAATGCTCTGAATGGTTCAAGAATATTTTTTGTTAAATCTTTCTGTTCAAACATATCCTGATCAGCTTCAATATGGGGAACAATCCCCAGCAGTGGCAATTCCAGAGTTTTTTCAACTTCGAGAGGGTCTTTGAGACTCTGATCCAGAAACTCGATACCAAAGGCGAGTGCAATACCGATCATAATTCCTGCAAGCAAACCGATTATTATGATGGTGAACTTAACTTTTCGTATTGGCGAGACGGGCGTTTGAGCCATCTCGAGAACTTTAAGATCCGATTCCTGTGAATCTTTTCTGATTTTAGTTTCTTCAAATTTATTTTTGAGTATTCGAAGGGTCTGAAGAGATGATTCTGTTTCGCGCTGCAGGAAAATATATCGTTGCTCGATCTGGGGCAGTTTTATCAGCTCTGAATTCAGTTTCTCGATAATTTTTTCCTGCGCGACCCGTTTTGTTTCCAGAGCTGCTACTTCTATGGTAAGATTGATCATCTCATGAACCATTGATTGACGGATTGGATTTTTGACCAGCGTCTGGCTCGCGGCTTCACGGCTAATACTGTCGACCGTTGCATCTTTGAGCCGCTCGATCTGCTCCTTGACTGTTTTTACCTTGAAATGCTCCGGACTGTACTCTGCTGACAATGTGTTGAGTTGAAGTTCCAGATCTGAAAGCCTGTTTTTGAAAGGGTCACTAAAGGTCATGGATTGTACAATATCCAATTCCTGATTACTTATCTGAGTTTTGAGCTGCTGCTGACGCTCCCGGCTCTCGATGATTTCCAGGTTGGTTTTCTGAAGAGAAAGCTCCATCTCTGAAAGTTTTGAAACGGTAATATTTGTCTCACTGGACAGTTGAACCATTTGATTTGCTTCTTTGAAGTACCGGAGATCATTTTCTTTACTTGTA
>JBNKZD010000168.1:0-12384 GCA_050301235.1 Chitinispirillaceae bacterium
GGTGAGTGGTTTTTATAAGCTTCAGATTTTTCAGATGCTTTCCATTCCGGCACTAAAGTGACCGGCCACACGCGGTTGTTTTGGTATTTCTCTCTAAGCATCACACGCTGTCACACTTGTTCAGGGCACCTCGTGCCTGCGATCCTTAGAAAAGATAAATATTATAATACCACAAAAAGTACTTAAAATAAGAAAGGCAATAAAGATCTCATATGGAAACATTTTAATTATGTTTACCAACTCACAAAAAGACAACTCTGGATTATTATATTTCCAACTTACAGGAAACAGTGCAGTAATAATTCCAAAAATGGTACTTACAACCATTCCAATGAAAAAACATTTAATAAAGTGGTTAATGTGCTTCATCTGTCACCCATGCGGCTTTTTCAATAGTTCTTTAAAATATAACACACTGTCAAACTGTTCAGCGCACTTATGCGTGCATGTGAACCCAACCTAACCTTAGAATCAATAATCAATATGTAAAAATACACCTTGAATTATCAACCACATAGACCCTTCTATTACTCACAGTAAAATAACTGTCGCCCGCTTTTTTTAAAACGATATCACCATCCCCGCCTTCTCGAAAGTTATATTGTGAAATCCAATATTGAGATATTTCATATTCGTTGGCATATTTATTAGACCGTTCACATAACAAATAGCCTTCACTTATTGCTTGAGGATACCGGAAATATTTACAAGCGTTCATTTTGACATTCTTTGCATCATCAGTAACAATATAAAATGAATACGTATTCTTTTTACCTGCTGTTCTTTCAACCTTATATAATCTGCCAATAAAATAATCACTAACAAACATTTGATTGACAGGAGTAAAACAATCGAGTTTTGGATCTCTTCTAACTAATTTCACATTAAATAAGAAACATGCTATCATTACAATACCCAGTAAAACTAACACCAAATATTTGATTTTTTTATTCATTTAGACCACACTGACTGATAGTACCATGCAGCAAGAGAAATACCTCCATCCCAACGAACCACTGGTGGTATCCATGACATTCCATACCAGCAACCATGTCTCGCTCTGTAAAGTACCCAAGTCCCGCTACAAAAGTGAGAGGTTTTTCATAAGTTTCTGACTTCCAGATGCAATCCATTCCGGCACTCAAGTGCCGGCCACACGCGGTTGTTTAGGTATTTCTCTCTAAACATCACACCGTTATCACACTTGTTCAGGGCACCCGTGCGACACTGATGAGTGCTCGTTGACTCATGTGTTTTACTCCTTAAAGTCGTTATAGTTATTTCTTTTTTACTTATTTCATTTCAGAATAATCAACACCACACGATGGGCAATCTCCAGGAAGAAAAATAAATTTACTGGATTTACATCCACAATTAGGACAACGTTCTTTTTCCCACCTATTTGACATATAAATTAAAAAAAACATTGGTAAAATAAAGAAAATACCAGAAATAAAAATTCCAGCTAATCCTAATGCAAAAAAAATAACAGGAGTTACAATAAAATATGTAAAATTATATTTTTGCCTATAGTTCATTGATTTCCCCTTACTAATCTCCATACGAACCTATGGAGAGTTCTTCTACGGCCAGTGATTGCGAATCAATGGAAATGGGGAAAATATTTGTTGTACCAGTCATTTCTGATTTCATCCTTTTTTCCCACCCTCATGGATGAAAATACTGTTCTTTCAAGAAAAAGAACAACAACATTTTTCCATTCTCTTCATTTATCCATAGATATCACAATTATAATTTGATACTTTTTTCCAGATGCAATCCATTCCGGCACTTAAGTGCCGGCCACACGCGATTTTTTCGATGTTTCTCTCAAAACATCACACACCTTCACACTTGTTAACCAAAGTAACCCTACTCAAACACCTCGAGCAACGCTTCAACCCGTTTATGATCCTGTAAAACAGTTACAGCGATGACTTTCAGCCGTTCTATTGGCAGGTTGATTGATGTCAACACCCCTTCAGATAATTGTGGAGTCACCTCATTCTCAAATAGCGGATACCCGAGTATATGGGTCATAATGTCAGCCACATGAACAATATCGACATTTACAGAGTGATTTTCACCCTTTCCTGGTTGATGATGATTGAGGATATAACCCCTGAGATCATGAGGAAAATTCCACTGCTCGGCAACACAATCACCTGCAATCGAATGGTTAAATGATGCATCCTCTATTTCAAAAAAAGGTTTCTTTTGTAAAACAGCTTTTGAATGCACCTCTTTAATGAACCCGGGAAGCCCAACCTCCAGAACCAATTTACCGATATCATGAAGCACCGCACCTGAAAAGACTCCGTGTTCATCAATTGTTCTGTAACGTTTCAGATGTTTTGCAATCGATTCTGCAATCATAGCGGTGATGATTGAGTGTCGCCAGAAATTGGTCAGTGAAAATGAGAGCACCCCGATATTTCGGGCAACCCTGAGAAGAGCAGAGCCTAAAATCAGAGAATAGATCCGACGATTACCTAATAACACAACTGCATGATGCAGTGAGGAAATCGTGCGCGGGATGCCAACATAAGCAGAGTTTGCAAGTTTTAGTACTTTACCGGAAATGGCAGGATCCAGACGCAACGCCTGTTCCATCTGAATTGCCGAGACCTGAGGATCAGCAGTAATCTCAGCAATTTTGCGAAGCACTGCAGGTGGTGACGGCAGATTGGTGATTGTTTTAAGAAATAATTTCTGATCCACAACTGCCAGATCATTTAATGATGTTGAAGAACTCCAGTGATTTTTCGACACTCTCTTCGATGGTTGTCAAAATTTTGGTCAAATCAGTATCAGTTATGCGCAGTACTTTTTTGGTATCCACCCACTCCTGAATATGAACCTCACCTTGCCATAAATCTAGACCCACCTTGTGAGTTAAAACATCGGCAATATGCACCGTTGAGATCAGATCTGTCAGTTTGTCCGCTTCATAAGGAGCATGATGATATACCAGCGAATATTCCAGATCAAGTGGTAACGCCCATTTATCAGCAAGCAATCTACCGATCTGCGCATGATCGATTCCCAATATGGCCCGTTCAGCTTCAAGCAGAGGTACCTTATTGGCAACCGCATATTCACAGGCTATTTTGTAATCATCACCCACATATTCATTAAAAATCAATTTGCCAATATCATGAAGAATACCTGCGCAGAAAGCACTCTCAGGATCCATCATGCGAACATTGATAAAATGACGAACAATAATCTTCGCTGCCAGAGCGCATACTATTGAATGTTTCCAGAAACGATCCTTATCGATACCCTGCTTTTTGCTGTCAGCAGAGAACATTTTCATTACTGATGCGCTCAGAACCAGTGAACGGATTGTGTTGAATCCAAGAATCACCACCGCACTGGAAACAGAAGATATGCTTCGGGGAATTCCGTAAAATGCGCTGTTGGCAAGTCGCAACATCTTTGTTGTAAGCGCCGGATCTTTTTCTATCAGTGAAGCAGCATCTTCAGCTGAAGTATCCGGCGAATTGACAACCTGAATCAATCTTGCAACGATCGACGGAAGTGATGGGAGATTATCTATCTGTTCAATTACCCGCTGGTAACGATCATTAGCAGTAGTATTCATTGTATTTTGCATTAGCAACCCTTATTAAACAGGTTCAGCCAGACAATAACGGCCACTTTCAACACCGCTGACTTTTACATCCAGCCATGAATTATGCCTGAATCGACTGCCGTTAACCTGCACATGCAGGTAGTTTGCAGTCACTCCACGAACTGGCTTATCTGATTCTACTATAATGCGATGTGAAATGCTACTACAACGATGCAGAAAGTGACTACGCGATTTTTCAATAATACCACGAATCACCTCACTTCGTTCATTTTTTTTAGATTCAGGCAGTTTATCGGGTAATGTTTCAGCAATGGTACCAGGACGAGAAGAGAAGCGGAATACGTGAGCGTACGAAAAATCACACTCAGCAACAGCCTGTTTCAGATAGTTAAAATGCTGGTCGGTTTCACCGGGAAAACCAATAATTATATCAGCACCAAGACCGGCATATGGAAACAGATTGCGAAATTTCTTTATCAGTGTTACCGTTTCCAGGCTATTTGTATCCCCACGCCCCATCGATGTTAAAATCTGATTATCAAAATGCTGAACACTTACATGAAGATGATTACAGATGCGTGGGTGCGAACCTATCAGCTCCATAAGCTCTTCATTGAGATCTCGTGGATCCAGAGAGCTCAGCCTGACTCTGAAATCGCCACCAATGTCAATTATTTTTTTCAGCAGTTGAAGAAATCCGTTGTTTTCATCCCGAAACTGCCCGATATGCGTGCCGGTCAAAACAAGTTCTTTATATCCCTGATCAATCGCATTCCTGCACAAATCTACAACACGATCACAACTCCAGGAGCGTGCCGGCCCTCGGAGCATCGGTACAATACAATAGGAACAACGGAAATCGCACCCTTCCTGAATTTTAACAGAGAAACGAGTGCGAAAACTTTTTTCGGGAGGCTGCAGCACATGTCCCGAAGTTTCAAATGTATCCTGGGGAGCTGACTCATCAAAGCACCGATGAAATATTCCACCATCAGGGTTCTCTAAAAGCAAATGTGGTATTAATTGTTTATACGTATTACCCACAACCCAGCTTACCGAAGGAAGCTCCGCGAGACTCTCTGGCTGCTGCTGCACCAGACAACCGGTTACCAGTATGCGCGCCTGAGGAGACTGCGTAGCGATGGTCTGAAGTAATCTGCGGGTTTTTGATTCTGTATGCGAGGTAACTGCACAGGTATTGACAATAATGATACCGGCATTCTCTACATTTTCTGTAAAGTTGTATCCGGATTGCTGTAAATTAGACTTTAGAGTAAAAAGTTCTTCCTGATTGGTGCGGCACCCAATGGATTTGAGGTATATTGTCAGCTCTTTTTTTCCTGACTGATCGGGAATTATCTCACAGCCATCCATCAAGCGCCTGCTCCCGGGTGTCAAAGATAGGAACGATCTGATCTATACAGAGCGTTTTAAACAGATCGCTGACAATATAATTTGCACCACAAATTCGCAGTGCTCCACCAGTATTTTTCAGAAGAATATTCATATTCAGAACGGCACCCAGACTCAAACTATCAAAGAAGGTAAGATCTTCCATATCAAGAAGAATTTTCTTAAATTCTGTAAGAGTAAGAAGAAATTGCTGTTTAAAATAACTTGATCCCATTGGGTGATTCATAACTCCGCTGAGCAGGAAGATACATTTATCACCATCAAAATTTTTATCGATATTAAGCTTTATGTCTACTGATTGTTGAAAAATGTCAACATCAGCCTGACGAACTCCACCATTTTTTTCGATAGAAAATATTCTATCAAGGCCGGTATCAGAAAACATCTGGAGAATGTCCCTGCCAGGATTTCTTAGTACCAGATCTCCATTGGATGATTTGAGTTCCTTTGTAAGTGACACCAGCAGGCCTATACCCGAACTGTCGATCATTTCGCAGGAAGAAAAGTCAAATATAAAATGGTTAACAGTCCCTTTACGTACAAGACCAAATGATTCTGTCATGACAGTTTTCACTTCAAATCCGGCAAATTGTTCGGGAAGAGTGACAACGGCTTTACTCCCGTTAATTGCCAGTGCGTTAGTACTCATACATTCTCCTATCGTAAAAATCTTCTGGAGAGTTCATCCAGAGAAATTCGTACAAGTGTTGGTCGCCCGTGAGGACAGGTATACGGATTCTTCGCAGAAAACAGACTGTTGAGCAACGCATTCATCTCTTCCTGTGATAGTTTCTGCCCGGCTTTGATCGCGGCACCGCAGGCAAATGCTGCAGCAAAACGTTTCTCCGGTTCAAGAAACGATTCCGGATTTTTACCTTCAAGTAAATATCGGATCATCTCTCTTATCGTATCAACTACCACGCTATCCCTGATAAATGCCGGAATAGCGCTCACCGACAGTGATCGTCCCCCAAAATCAGCAATCTCAAATCCGAAAGCTGAAAAGTAATCGATTCCGGATTCGACAACCGATTTTTCTGTTGGTGTCAATTCCATGACGATGGGAAACAATAACTGCTGGGACGCAGATCGTCCCCGTTTCAGATCATCCAGCGCCTGTTCAAACAGAACCCGCTCGTGAGCGGCATGCTGATCAATCAGCAGTATCCCATTTTTTATAGGTGCCAGAATAAACAATCCATGTATCTGATAACAGGAGATCAGATCCCAGATCTGCTCTTGCATCTCATTAGATAATTGTAACGCACTGTCTTTCTTGGAGTCAATTCTTTTTTCCTCAGTCTCATCAACTGCATCCTGACGAAAAAGGTGCAGTGGAACAGTCCCCTCAACTGGAGCTGTAGTACGAGGTTGTTCTGCGCTTTTAAATATCGCTGAATAATCAATGCCTGATGGTTGTTTTTTAGCTTCGACTGACGGCGGTGAGAAGAGCGAGAGTGTAATGTCCTGCTCCGCTGATTCATCAGGAATCAAAGGTTTATCTGCAGTATGGCCGAAATGTTCCGGTTTCACCATTGATTCCCCGATACCTCTTTTAACTGCAGAAAAGATAAACCCGAAGAGCATCCGCTCGTCATCAAATTTTACCTGCTGTTTTGTCGGATGAACATTCACATCGATACGTGAGGGATCAATATCCAGGAAGCAGAAAAATGATGGACGGTATGATGCACCAAGGAACTTAGAAAACGCTTCCCTGATCGCAAATGTGACCGAATCATTATCGATTCGACGCAAATTCACAAACAAACTTTGAAACCGCGGACGTTCCTTGAGTTGTTCAGGTGTCGAAACATACGCCAGAACATCCATTCCATTCTGCTCACCACGACACTCAATGAGCCCTTTGGCAAAATCAATCCCTGCGACATCAGCAATTCTCTCCCTCAGGGATTCTACTGCCGGTGTTTCAAGAGAACGTTTTCCTTCTATAGTTACTGTAAAATGGATTGATGGAAACGGAACAACCAGCTGCTCCATCATCCGCAGAATTGCCATCTGCTCCCCTTTTCGGGTTTTCATGAATTTTTTTCGGGCCGGAACATTGAAAAAAAGATCCCGGACTATGATGGTAGAGCCTTTAGAGTGCTCAACAGGTGCAATCGGCTGAGTCACTCCCCCATTACAGATAATCTGATACCCCATCCCGGAATTATCTGCAGAACTGGCGACTGATACCCGGGCAACAGCAGCAATGGCAGCAAGGGCTTCACCCCGAAACCCCATCGTCCCGATAGAAAAAAGATCGTCAGCACTCCTGATCTTACTTGTGGCATGCCGTAACAGACACTTTTCAAGGTTATGAGGTGACATTCCAATACCGTTGTCGATGATACGAATCAACGAAAAACCGGCATCTTCTATAGTAATATCGATCTTGGTTGAAGTTGCATCGATGGAGTTCTCCAGGAGCTCTTTCAACACCGATGCTGGCCGCTCGATCACTTCACCCGCAGCAATTTTTTCTACGACAGACGGGTCCAGTACCTCTATGGTATGTTCCATATTCATAATTCTTATAGTTACTTTTGAGGTTGATAGTCAGGGAGGTAAGAAATGCGGAAGGGGGGACTCGAACCCCCACAGGCGTTACACCCACTAGAACCTGAATCTAGCGCGTCTACCAATTCCACCACTTCCGCTAAGTGTCTGGTAAAGGTCAAATATAGTTTCCGGATGGATTTGAAACCAAAATTTTGTTAATACGCCAGAGCGATTTCCCGAGCCTGAATTGCCCGGTAGATCTCTTCAGAACTTCCAGCACTTTTGATCTTTTCCAGAAATTCAGGATCGCTAACCATCTGAGCAACGCTGGAAAGAGTCGACAAGTGGCGCTCCGGATCGCCGGCTGGCGAGATTAAAATAAAAACCAGTGTTACCGGTTTCAGATCAAACGCACCCCACTCAATTCCGTGCGGAGTTTGAACAATCGCAATAAGAGATGTATTTACACTGGCACTATACGCATGTGGAATTGCCACACCATCACCAATTGAAGTTGGAAAACTATCTTCCCGCTGAAGCAGTTCGTGAAACATCTCCTCCTTTGGTAACACCGGGAAAAATGCACAAATCGATTCAAGAGCTTTACGAAAAACATCACCTTTATCGCCACTGTCATGAAAATGGATCAACTCCGGTCGTGTCAACCTATGAAGATAGGTCAGTTCACGAAGTAGCATCATGCACTTTTCAGCAGAATGAACAGTTTCCTTTCCAGTCAAAACGACACGTGAGCCAATAACAGATGCAAGAGGATATTTTCGTTCAGATACCGTGAGTGCTTTGAAGCTGTCAAATGTTACTCTTGCCTGCCCTCGAAGAATATCAGCACTGATCACTCCGGGTCGGGCAACCTGTGACCACACCACCATGCCTGCAGATGTTGTAGTATCTTTCCCGCTACTCCATCTGAATACATGATCAGTACCAACAACCGCAGCCCATTGCCTGCAGATCAGACTATTGAGTGCTTCATTATCTGTCAAAGCAAAAACATTTCCGACACCAATCAGCCGCTCATCATCGAGCAACTCATCATCCAGCGCATCCGCTTCAATAGCCACCACCCCCTTCTGCTTAACTATGGAACAATTTTTTCTGTTTGAATCGATGATAATTGCTTCAGCTCCGGCATGTTCACTGATAAAATGCGCAAACTGTATCGATAATTCATGCGCTCCGACAACCAGCCATCCTTGAGGATGTAAACGAATTACTCCCAGTGCTGATGCGACAAAACGGGCAGAAAAACCATAAAGAAATACGGTCGAGACAACAACCGAAAAAACAAAAATCTTGAGAAACCAGTAGTCAGAATTACCTCGTGCATTCAACTCTACGGCGAACAACGTTGCCATTGATGCCGCCACGATACCACGAGGAGCGATCCAGCTCAGAAAAAGTTTTTCCCTTAAAGAAAGTTTCGATCCGAATGAGGATATAAACACAGTTAATGGACGAGCAATAAATATGATAAGCGCAATCAGAATCGCACCCTGATACCCGAACTTTTCGATAGATTCAAATTTCAATGTTGCCGCCAGAATAATAAACAACGAACCGATAAGAAATTCCGACATCTCCTCGGTAAAAATTCTCACTTTCTTAATTGATTCATTAACATTCCTCCCAAGAATGAAACCAAGCACCACAACCGCAAGAAGACCTGCTTCAGAAACAACCAGACTCCCGGCACCAAACGCCACAATCGCAGCTGCAATCACTGCATTGTTAAGCTGACTTTCTGGTATCAGCGAGCGTTTGAGGAACAGGCGCAACACAAAGCCAACCAGCATACCGGAACTCGCTCCAATTACAATCCGCAGCAGGGTTTCGCCTATCATCAGAAATGGTGAGTTGTTTGTGGCATCAACAAGTCCAAGACAGAAAATCGCCAGAAATACACCAATCGGGTCAATTAAAACCGATTCCCAGTGAAGAACATGATGGACATTTTTATTTACTTTCAGCCTTCGCAGGAGCGGCCCCACTACGGTTGGCCCAGTCACCACGACCATACTCCCTGCTAAAAGAGCAAAACGCCAGGGGAAATGAAAAAGAAAATAGACAGCTGCAGATACGGTAACCCATGTAACAAGCACGCCAACAGAAAGGAGCAACCTAATTGTGGACCCAACCGTTTTCAAGCCCTGATGATCTAGCGAAAGTGCTCCTTCAAAGAGAATTATTGCTATCGCAATCGTAATAAAAAGCTTCAATCCGGAACCAAAAACCGCCGGATCCAGAATACCGGATACTTCTGGTCCAAGAAGAACCCCAACAAAGAGAAGCATCGCGATTGCCGGTATTTTCCACCGCGAAGCGAATATCATGGTGAGCATACCAGCACCGATCGAAATGACAATACTCTGAAGAATTGGTGAATGAAGATCTTTCATGCAGGTTTCCTTAATTAGTTATTTGATATATACATATATAATTTATTCCCAACTGAAATAGCTAAATCCGTTCAGGGTTCAGGGTTCTCAGCGACACAGGGTGTCGAGTGTAGAGTTTTGGGGGGCGAGGGTAGAGGGTCGAATAGATGCATTTACCGTAGTTGTTTGCCACCATTGGTATGCATCATCCATACAATGCACTAAACTCACTAAAAATGATAAATGAGGTACTGTTGATTCGCGAATGCAAAACATGAGAACACTGCGATACCTTCCCTTCCTACGACATCAAAGGTAACTGCGGGCAAATCAGACCTTGACCGCTGCAATGACGGAAGACGGCCCCACTAAATCGCCCCGGGCGTCCATATACTACAGAAAACAGTGGATAGTAAGCAGTGAGCGATATAAACCAAAGGTAAAAGGACTTGAACCTCTGAGCCTCAACCTCAATCTCAGCCTCAACCTCTTTTTCTCCTTCTCATCCATCTCGTAGCGATTTATTTTATCGATCAGTTTTTTGCTTGTATTTTTATAGATAACAGGAAAACGTCTATTGAAACTCCAACCATTGCCCCCGTCAAAAAAACTCTTGCTGTGGATAGCGATCTACTGCGGGATGATTTCTCTGACTCTAAATAACACCTATCCTCTGCAGGGTGATGAGTCATTTTATTCGGTATCTGCATCATGGATGGTCACTAACAATAATTATCTGGTCCCCCACTATTTTGGTGAACCGCGTTTCCAGAAACCAATCCTGACCTATCTGATCGTTGCAGCATCATACAAGTTGTTTGGTATTTCGTTATGGAGTACCAGAGTTCCGATAGTTGTTTTCTCGATTCTCACACTTATCTTATTATATCACTTTGCCAAGCTCTATATCGATAAGGCTGAGTTTGGACTCTTTTCTGTGCTGATGCTTTCTTCCTCCTGGCTCTTTATCACGTTCTCTCGAATAGCAATGACCGATCTTATTTTAACTTTTTTCTCCACTCTCGCACTCTATTTTTTTGCACGTGCGCTTCGCAAAAAAGAGAAGACTACCCTGCTCTACTTGCTTGGATTCGGTGCAATCGGTTTTGCTTTTTTAGCTAAAGGGCCGGCAGGTTTTCTGGTCCTGTTATGTTACATTCTATATCTTTCAATAATCCGCCCCGACAACTGGAAAAAACATCTTCTCAATCTGATTAATCCACTCAACATCCTGCTGCTTCTTGCAATTTGTCTGCCCTGGTACCTGACCCTCTGGTTATCGCATGAATCCGGAGTGATCAAACATATCAAAAGTGAATCAACCCAGTTTACAGCATTGCCATTTGTACGTATCCCCCGGCATCTGTTTTTTTATGCCGGGTTTCTGATTGCATACTTACTTCCGTTTTCATCAATTGCTACATGGAACTATTTCAGGAAAAAAAGTACTATCAATAAAGAGTTGTGGCTTCCACTCATGATGGGGATCACCTATGTGGCGTTGTTTGTCTTTTTTGTAACGGCAAACAAAGACCGTTACCTGCTCCCGGCGTTTCCATCAATGGTTATTATCATCGCCTGGATATTATATCACACAGGCCCAATCCGAAAGCTTTCAATAACCGCCGTAGTGGTCAGCTTCAGTATTCTATCGGTAATGGTAATCTATCCGATCTTTACCGGTGAAGCATTGCGAAGTTGCGTATACAAATGGAAGCAGCAGCATTCGGAATCACTTGCCATTTACAATCTCAGGATCCTTCAGAAGGGCTGGACTCTTGTGATGGCCGGGGGCAAAGCTAAGGTCGACAGTTTTGATGCCGATTATGTCATTACCGATCAGGCTGGCAGAGATTCATTACAGCAATTTGATATTGTATATAAGGGATTCGAACGTGAAGAGCTGCGTTTTATAAAGAACCGTCCGGTTATCAAAGGACGCAATTTTTATCTTCTGAAACGAAATGAGAAACAATGAATTATTCATTTGTCATCCCTGTCAACAACGAAGAAGAAAACCTGCCCCCCCTGCTTGAGCAGATCGATGCTGTAGTAAAGCAGCTACAGGGAGAGTCAGAAGCGATTTTCATTGATGATGGCAGCACCGATAACAGCCTGAACTGCCTTAAAGAGCTCAAAAACAAATATCCTTACATAAAAGTGATCATTTTTGATAGAAATTATGGTCAGTCATCTGGCTTTGATGCAGGAATTCAAGCTGCAACCGGTGACGTTATCATCACTATGGATGCAGACCTCCAGAATGACCCGGCCGATACTCTCAAACTTCTTAAATTCTATCCGGAATTTGAAGTTGTGATTGGCAGCCGAACGAAAAGAAATGATTCAGTCGTGAAACTGGTTTCTTCACGCATAGGCAATGGTGTGAGGAACCTGATCACCCGGGATTCGATCCGTGATACAGGATGTTCCCTCAAGATTTTCAAAAGCGAAATTATAAAAAAAGTGCGG
>JBNKZD010000169.1:0-3272 GCA_050301235.1 Chitinispirillaceae bacterium
GAAAGAATCACTATTTCAGATTATTTATAACCCGGGCCCCGACCCAGTGCTTTTTAATCCTGCACGTTCACTACCCTACCCTGCTCATTTTTCGAAAGATAAATTGAACATTATTTCAATCGCCAACTTTCGTGTGGTTAAAGGTCAGGAACACTTTATCAAGGCTGCGTTGCACATCGAGGACAGATATCCTGGAAAAGTTCACTTTTGTATGATCGGCGACCGCCTGCCTGCACACCAGAACTATTTCAATCTTCTCCGGTCAATGATCAATTCCAATAATCTTGAAAAATGTTTTTCGATCGCTGAGAAGATATCTCATGAATCAATACCGGAATTTATTGCACACAGTTATCTGCTTGTTCATCTTCCCAATTATCAGGAAGGCTTCGGAGGGGTTCTGCTTGAAGCCATGATGATGGGGGTACCAGTGGTTGCCTTTGACAGTGGAGGGATAAACGAATGTTTTACAAGTGGTATTTCAGGCTTTATCGTTCCTCAGTACGATCCGATAGCTGCTGCTGAAGCAATTGAAAAATTGATTGAAGATCCACAGTTACATAAGCAGATGTGTCAAAATACACTGAAAGAGATTAAAAAATTTTCCTATCAGAAGCATTTCAATGAAATCGAATCTTTATACAGAAGTACGTTACAATGAAAATCGCTCATTTAATCAATCCTTGGTTACCGGTGACTCAAAACTGGATTTATAATCAGATTCGCTTCAATTCCAGCTGTGACCACGTCATACTCTGTCGTACACTCTCAAACCAGAACCAGTTTCCGGTTAACAATCTCTATGCAGCGTATCCCCAAGATGGTATTGCAGCTTCACTGGGGATGTTTTTTGCGCGATTAAGAGCACAATACCCCACGGGATTTTATGAATCAGTTGTAAAAAAAGAGCAGCCCGATTGTTTTCATGGTCATTTTGCATGGGAATCCTGGCGCAATATCAATCTTATTAAAAGACGTAAACTACCTCTGGTAACAACTTTTTATGGCCTTGATGTCAATAAACATCCTCAAAAGAAATACTGGCGCAAACGGTACAATATACTCTTTGACCTGAGTGACCGGTTTACTGTCGAAGGTCCGTTTATGGCAGAATCTCTTGTTAAGCTCGGCTGTCCTCGTGATAAAATCAGGATCATCCATCTTGGGGTAGATATCGATCACCTTCAGACATTGCAAAAGGATTCCAACTCAGAGTTCTTTAATATCATGTTTATCGGACTTGAAAGAGAAAAAAAGGGGGCCATTTACGCAGCAGAAGCGTTTTCCAGAGCAGCCCGTATTCATGATCACATCCGGCTCCATCTGCTGGGTGATGGGAAATACCGTGCATCGGTGCAGGAGATTATCAGGTCTGCAGGATTAAGTGAAAGAGTTATTTTTCACGGGTATGTTCCTGTAAAGAAATACCAGGAACTCCTGGTAAAGATGAATTGTGTTCTTGCCCCCAGTGTTACTGCCTGTGATGGCGATACTGAAGGAGGTGCACCGGTGTCGGTTATTGAAGCGCAGTCCCTTGGAATACCGGTGGTTGGGTCAACACACTGTGATATTCCCGAAATTGTAGTAAATCGGAAAACCGGTCTTCTCTCCCCTGAAAGAGATGTAACAGCACTTTCAAATGATCTGATAACCTTAATCGAAAACGAACAGCTGCAAAAAAACTTCGGCGTAGCTGCAATCGCACATATACGGAATCAACATGATATCAGGAAACAGGTTCTGAAATTGACTGATGTTTATCGTGAAATTATTTGATACCGTTGTTTTCAGGATTCAATGCCAGTTTTCTGACAAACTGAATCGCTTTTAATAAGCCATTTGAACTAGTAATCACTGCAGTGGACATCATTTGCGTACCGAGAAACTTTTTAAATTGAATAACCCCATCAAACCCTCCACTGGGATTGCAATCGAACCACATATAACTGTTTGAACAGGCATGCTGAATTGCCTTATCGTAAAGAAGATTGTTGGGACGGGCAAAGAAAAACTCCTGATCCCCTGCGCCATGCCAGGCTACAGCATGCTGATTCCAGTAAAAACAGATAATTCCTGAAGCGATTTTCCCGTTACAGGTAGCAATCCATAGTTTCCGGTATTTGAGATCAAGGTCGAATATTCTTTTGATAAATTCAAGTGGGTAGAAACTGCGTCGTGACAGTTTTTTCTTTTCCCACCGACTTATTGACTTTTCGTAAACCTTGAAGTACTCAACCCAGCGATTCCAGTCTTCAGAAACTTCGACATTTACACCAGCGTGCATTGCCTTTTTAATATTTTTCCGGTGTGCGTAATCGGTTCCGGATTCAAATGCTGCATATCCTTTATCAATAGCTACACACTGTGTAAAATCATCGCCCCGCGCACCTGTTCCTGTAAATGTTGCTAATGGATCAAATGGATTTTCCCGCATCATCCAGTTGTTTTTTTTGAACAAGTACTCATATCCTGCTTTTATATGATCAGGAGTCATCTTGAGCGCCGGATCATAAATAAAGCCCCCATAGGTTCCACAAGGCATGGAAAAAAAACGGTTAATCATCCCGAAGAGTTTTGTTTCAAGTATCGCTGGAAGATACAGGGTCACCTGATCTTCAAATGTCAGCTTATAACAAACCGGAACAGCTTTGTGATAGAGATTGCAGCAAAGGGTTGCCCAGACTGGTGAATGAAAAAAGGTTGCATATTTTGCGACACGAGCAACCGCATCCCACTCATCTCTGTCCTGCTCATCCAAACCTGATAACTGTAGACTGTTAACAACTAGCATAGCTGCCTCAATATAAGTGTATAAAGTATTTCACTGCGAGGCAACTTGCCTGTTTATCATGGAGTGATCAATAACCGACCTTTTGAAGAAGATTCACCGTCTTTGATAATGTAATAATATGTGCCGGGGGCAACATTCGCTGGAACAGTCCAGGCAAATTGAGCCTGATATGCATTGTTGAGAATCCTGACTGGCCTGCCGACAAGTGATCCATGCAGCGAATAAACAGAGATATCAGCTTTAGGAGAGACATAGTGAAAGTTGATTGCTTTATTCCTGCTCTTTCTGAAAGGAACAGGAAAAACCACAGCGGTTTTGACATCGGGTAATTGTGTTTTCATACCTATGGAGAGCCTGGAAACCCCTTGATCGGTTGCAATCCACATAACTCCATTTTCGCGGTCCAGTGAAAGGTCTTTGATTCCGGTCGAAACCAATCCATCAACTTTAGTAAAGGTGGATAAACGTTCTTTGCTTGCCA